>LDWW01000006.1 GCA_001045525.1 Chitinispirillum alkaliphilum
TCCCGATTCGGAAATCGGGATGCTCAGTGCGAGCGGGAGCTCAGGACAGGCTGTGTGAGCGGAAGTGAGAGAAAAACCGGAATCAAGGTCTCAAAGTCCCCTTCAGGGGATTTAGGGGCTTCTCAAACGGCAATACAAATACCGCCCCGGGTAAGACCTCAGCGGGATCTTCCGCTACCCATTCAATGCGATCGTACACTTCGACTGGGAGCTCAGTGCAGGCGTCACGGGGGCACGCTTTGGTAAGCGATATTGTAGCCCTTTAGATTGAAAGTTCATGTGTAAAACCATAGTTTGTGTGAAGAGTGCAAGTATAAAACACATTTGAGTTGATTAATACAAATACCGCCCGGGTAAAGTGCGGCAGGTAGGACTGCAGGTGGACAATTTCTATTATCCAGTCCCCTCCAAAAAGCGAAGTCCTCGGAGCGCTATAAACGAGGGACCGAGGAGGTACGACGAGCCTGTAGGAGAACCGGTAAGTTTACAGTGAGCCTGGCCGAACTGTCTTCGGCATGCGCCCAAATTACTCTTATTCTCTTTCTCAATCTCTTTTACTTTCAATTAAATTTTTAAGAACACTTCGACTATCCCGATTCGGAAATCGGGATGCTCAGTGCGAGCGGAATTAAGAGAATGTAAACACAAAGTAAATACCTACACTGCAAACCGCGCAAGGGGGGACGGCTATGTGGCGCTTTCTTAAGTGCCAGTACCCTCAAAGGGCGGAGCGTCTTCGCGAAGCCCTATAAACTTGGCACCGAGGAGGAATCCCGATTTCAATCGGGAAGCCTGTAGGAGAACCGGTAAGTTTACAGTGAGCCTGGCCGAACTGTCTTCGGCATGCGCCCAGAATATTCTTAATCCCTTTCTCAATCTCTTTTACTTTAGCTTATAATTTTTAAGAACACTTCGACTATCCCGATTCACAAAATCGGGATGCTCCCTTCGACTGGGAGCTCAGGACAGGCAGTGCGAGCGGAAAGTGAGAGAAAAACCGAACTCAAGGTTCCTTAAGAGTTGTTCTGTGGTATTAAATCTTTCGAGGAGAAAATTTCCTGAATATTGCTTTGCAGCACACGTAGTAGGGGTTAAAACCGAGCTTACCGTAACAACTTTATTGAAGAGTGATGCAAGGGATTTGAGCTTTGTCAGTAGCGCACATTCAGCTATAATGAAAAAGATCGGAATATATTCACAAGATTGGCTACAGATTTGCCTTGGATGAAACTTTCTCTTATTTTAGCACAACGTGTTTGACCGTATTTATCAGATTCAAAGAAAAAAAGAATGGAAATAACTACTACAAAGACTCCAAAGATCAATAACGGTGTGGCAGCACTTCTTATAAGCGTTGCAATCCTTGTACTCGGCAACAATCTTCAGGGGACTCTACTTGGAATCAGGGCAGGAGTAGAGGGGATCAGCAAATTTAATATTGGTTTAATGATGTCCTCATATTACGTTGGGTTCATATTGGGCTCAGTAACACTGGCAAAGCTTTTGGTTCTTGTAGGACATATCCGCACATATGCAGCGCTGGCATCATTTGCCTCAGCTTTAACCCTTTCCTATATACTATTAATAAGTCCTTCATTCTGGATTGTTTTAAGATTTCTTCAGGGGTTCTCCTATGCGGGGATGATTCTGGTGATTGAGAGCTGGCTTAACGGGTGTGCAGAGAAGAAGAACAGGGGTAGTCTTCTTGCAAAATATGGTCTGGTGTTCTGGGGTTGCTCTGCGATAAGCCAGACGTTCCTCAATTTGGCCGCACCCGAGAGTTTTATTCTTTTCTGTTTCATTTCGATAATGGTATCACTTGCGCTCGTTCCCGTAACAGTTGCTCCGTCCCGGGCTCCCTTAGCGTTATCTTCCAACAGATATAAGCTCAGAAAATTACTGAAGGTATCTCCTGTGGGGATGTTTGCGGTGTTTGTAAGTGGTTTGTGTATGGGTAGTGTGTGGGGTATGGCTCCGGTTTTTGGACAGAGAATTGAGCTGAGTACCTCGGGTATATCTTTTTTCATGTTTTCATTGATGGCGGGTACGCTGATATCTCAGTGGCCGCTTGGGAAAATTTCCGATAAAACTGACAGGAGATTAGTAATAGTCATAACAAGTTTTATCGCCGGTTCAGTAAGTATCTTTTTATCAGTTCAGAACAATCCCTCCGTGCCTCTGCTTCTGACACTGGCATTGATTTATGGTGCATTGGCCTTCCCGTTATACTCCATAGCCGTGGCTCATGTAAACGACTGTATTCATCAGGAGGAAAATATAGGTGTAGCAGGAACTTTGATTCTGCTGCAGGGAATAGGTTCCGCCATAGGCCCTATGGCCTCGGGAGCCTTAATGGAAATCACCGGCCCAGGGGGGATGTTTATGTTTGTAGGATCATCTCTGGTTGCACTTGCGGTGTTTGGAATTTTGGTTATTCCTCAGAGAAAAGCTATCTCACATAAGTTGAAGCAAAACTTCATGGCAGTTCCCAGAACATCATATGTATTCCTGTATCAGCAAACACGCCGTAAGGGAGAAAAAAGGTTAAAAAAGTGGAACGCCAAACAACATCAGGCAGATAATTGTATCGATCTTAACCTGTCGGGTTGTAAGTATTTAGCGGTAAATATTTGTATTCAGAAACTGGCAAAAAAGGGTAAAATATGCTATTTTACTCTTTTTGAATAGCAATCTCTCTATTTCGGGTCTCCTCATGAGCTTATCCTACAATGATATTCTTCAGCTCTTTAAGTTTCACTCCGGGTGGAAACTTCTTCGTGCAGACAGCGCACCGCTAATAATCTCCTTTTTAAACAAGGCGTTTATCGAACCGAATCTGCGTTCAATCAGTCGCTCAAACCTGATCTCAAAGCTGGAGGATACGCTCTATGAGCTTCGCCAAAGCGAAAACGAGGAGTGCTATCCCCGGAGCGCTTCCGCATACCTTGAAGATTGGGCTCACGACAGCAAGGGGTGGCTTCGCAAGTTCTATCCCGATGATTCAGACGAGCCGCATTTTGACCTCACCCCTGCAACGGAGAAAGTAATCGGATGGCTTGAGAGTCTTTCGGGTCGAGCGTTCATAGGCACAGAATCGAGACTTATGACTATTTTCGAGATACTCAGACAAATGGTTTTAGGCGCTGAAACCGATGTGGCGACCAGAATCGAAGCCCTTGAGGCAGAAAAAAATCAGATAGATAAACAGATTGAAGCAATCAAAAACGGAGAGGTTCCGGTGCTTGATCAAACAGCGCTCAGGGAACGTTTCATGCAGTTCAGCACCATGTCAAATGATTTGCGAAGTGATTTCAGAGCTGTAGAAGAGAATTTCCGCAAACTGGATCTGCAGGTCAGGGAAAAGATTGCATCGTGGGAGGGCAGAAAAGGTGATCTTCTTGAAGAGATATTTGGTGAACGTGACGTGATAACCGATTCTGACCAGGGACGAAGCTTTCAGGCTTTCTGGGATTTTCTTATGTCCCCATCAAGCCAGGAGGAGTTCTCGGAGCTGCTCCAGAAAGTGTTTGCCATGGATTGTATCAGTTCATCAAAACCAGACAACCGGCTGAGGCGTATCCATTTCGACTGGCTCGAAGCGGGTGAAAAGACCCAGCGCACCGTTGCAAATCTCTCTGAACAGCTGCGCAGATATCTTGATAATCAAGCCTACCTTGAAAATAAGCGGATAATGAGTATCCTTGACAGTATCTCACAGGGAGCACTTCGTGTAAAACACAACATGCCCAGAAACTCCACATTCATGAATCTTGACAAGCTTTCACCCGACATCCATCTGATAATGGAACGTCCGCTGTTTAAACCGAATGCAGAAATCGACCTCTCAGGGGTCATCCTTGAGGCAGAAGAGGCGGAGTTTGATTCCGGTGCACTTTTCAACCAGATCTATGTGGACAGAGCAGAACTTGAAGCCAACATTCGCAGAGAGCTCCAAACTGTATCACAGGTTACCCTGTGCGCACTGACAGAAAAGTATCCACTGCGAAAGGGGCTGGCAGAGCTTGTGTGCTATATATCTATTGCAAGTGCAACCCACCTGAGTGTTTTCGATGAGGAGTGTGAGGAGTCAATCCGCTGGGAAGACAGTGACGGGCGGTTCCGCAGGGCGACCCTCCCCCGTATCATTTTCAACAGGAGTTAATATGTCCGATCAGAAAGAATCTGGAAAAGCATTTTCCAAAGTTATGATCAACCTGCTCAAAGGGGTCATGTACGCGGATGAAGACCCAAAGCTCTGGCAGCATCTTCTTAACCTTCAGGTAAGGGTAAGGGATTACGCAAGGGAGATCGGATTATCGCTTGAAATCTCAGAAGATGAGGGGTTTGCCTGGCTTAAAACCATTGAAGAGCAGGGGGAGGGAGAAGAGTTGCCACGCCTCATTAGCCGACGCCAGCTATCCTATCCGGTCAGTCTGCTTCTTGCACTCCTGAGACGCCGCCTTGCCGAGCATGATGCCACAAGCAGTGACAACAGACTTATCTTAAGCAAAGGTGATATTGTTGAGATGATCACAACATTCCTACCCTCAGGCTCCAATGAAGTTAAAATGGTAAACCAGGTGGAATCCCACCTCAAAAAAGTAGCGGATATGGGCTTTGTCCGTTTTCTCCGTAGCGGTAAAGATACCATTGAAGTGCGCAGGATACTGAAAGTTTTTGTTGATGCACAGTGGCTCAATGAGTTTGACCAGCGGATAAAGGAATATCTTCTGTCTGCAGGCGGGGAGGTTAAAGAGGATGAATGATCAGCTTTCTTTTAGCTTTGATGACAATGATGCTCTTGCTGGATTCAGACTAAGCCGGGCTGAAGTGTATAACTGGGGAACTTTTCACCAAAAAGTGTGGACACTCTCTCTTGAGGGTAAAAACGGACTGCTTACAGGTGATATCGGATCCGGTAAGTCAACACTGGTGGATGCGGTCACCACTCTGCTTGTTCCTTCACACCGTATTGTGTACAACAAAGCCGCAGGTGCAGATACCAAAGAACGCTCATTGAGATCGTATGTAAACGGCTACTACAAAACAGAACGCAGTGACGGTGGTGTTGGTGCCAAACCCGTTGCACTGCGTGACCAAAACAGCTATTCGGTGATTCTTGGCGTATTTACAAACCCCGGTTATCTACAGACTGTTACTCTTGCGCAGGTGTTCTGGCAAAAGGATCCGGCGGGCCAGCCAAATCGTTTTTTTATAGTCGCTGACTGTGAACTGCAAATAACCGAACACTTTGCAAATTTTGGCTCCGACATAAAGAATCTGAAAAAGAGATTAAAGGCATTGCCCGGGGTCGATGATGTATATGATAGTTTTCCCCCTTATGCAGCATCATTTCGCCGCCGCTTCGGAATAGAAAACGCACAGGCCATGGAGCTGTTTCATCAGACTGTATCGATGAAATCTGTGGGTAACCTTACAGATTTCGTACGTATGCACATGCTTGAGCCTTTCGATGTTGATTCGCGAATTGCAGCACTGATCACACACTTCGATGATTTAAACCGCGCTCATAAGGCCGTGCTCAAGGCCAAATCCCAGATAAACAAGCTTAAACCAATTGTAAACGATCTCGACAAACACCAAAAAGCATCCCACAACTGCGAAAACTACAGAGTCCTTCGTGATACCCTAAAATCCTATTTTGCCAGGCTCAAGAGCGATCTTCTCAGTAAAAGATTGAAAAAACTCTGCGATGAACATGTGAAACTAAATGGAAAAGTTGAGCAGACAAAGGATGATATCACCCGGATGCAGGGTGAACGTGATGATCTCAGGCAGGCTATAGCCGACAATGGCGGAGACCGTCTGGAGCGTCTCAGAAATGAGATAAAGGAACTTGAGATCTCCAAAGACAAAAGATTGCAGGCCTATAATCAGTACAGTACCCTTGCAGAACAGCTTTCGTTTGAGAAGCCCTTAAACCTTGAATCTTTCCTTACCAACAGGCAGTGCATTAGTGATTCGATGGACGAAAACGATGCACAGGAGACAATGCTTGAGAACAGCCGCCGGGAAGAGGATGTACAGATGGCACGCCTGCGGGATGAACACAGCAAAGTATCTGAGGAAGTGGAATCGCTGCGCAAAAGGCGCAGTAACATAGGTTCTCATCAGGTAAGAATCAGAGATGAACTGTGTGCGGCCCTTGATATCAGTGAGGAAGATCTGCCCTTTGCCGGTGAACTCCTGCAGGTAAGAGCAGAAGAGTGTGATTGGGAAGGATCGATAGAACGTGTGCTTCACAACTTTGCCATGTCACTGCTTGTTCCCGATCGTCTCTATAAAGATGTATCATCCTGGGTGGACTCTACACACCTTAAGGGACGTCTGGTATATTTCCGTACCATATCGAGAAAAACCAAAAGCACGGTCTCCCTTCACCCGGACTCTTTAGTCAGAAAGCTATCCATCAAACCCGACAGTGAATTTTACAACTGGCTTGAAGATGAGCTTGCAAAGAGGTTTGATTACGTGTGCTGCTCTTCTATCGAACAGTTCCGCAAAGAGAAGATGGCTCTTACGGTATCCGGTCAGGTAAAGGGCAGTGGAAACCGTCACGAAAAAGATGACCGGTTCAGGCTTCAGGACAGGAGCCGTTATGTGCTTGGTTGGGATAACAGGGCAAAGCTAAGAGCTCTTGAGCAACAGAGGCTAAGCCTTGAGAAGGAGATTCAGGATTGTGCGGAGGGAATAAGTGAACTGCAAAGTAAGCTCAAAGAGCTAAGGATCCGTAAAGAGAATCTGGTTCGTCTAGAATCATTCACCCGTTTTGAAGAGATAGACTGGAGACCGCTCTCAGTGCGGATCACAGAGCTTGACAAAGAGCGTCAGGAGCTTGAAGAAGCATCCGATGTGCTTAAAACCCTGATTCACAAACTTGAGCAACTCAACCAAAGACTCCGTGAACTCGAGTCAGTCCTTGACTCCTTTAAGGATGAGCGCTCTAAAAATGAAGAGAAGCAGAATAACACAAAGCAGCTTCTTGAGCAGTGCACAGAGATGATGGATAGTGGTGAGAGTCAGCAAAGAAATCAGCTTTTCGAGCAGCTCGATACTCTTCGTGAGAAGGTTTTGGGGAAGCATCAGCTGAGCGTGGAATCCTCTGACAGACGCCAGCAGGAGCTCCGAGAGTATCTTCAGGGAAGAATCGACAGTGAAGAGAAGAAGAGAAGCAACCTTTCTGAAAAGATCATACGTGCGATGCAGGATTATCGCCGTGACAATGCCGCTGAAACCACAGATATCGATGCCACAGTCGAGTCCGGCCCTGAATTCCGAACGATGCTTTCACAACTTGAGGCAGATGATTTGCCAAAATACGAGCAACGTTTCAAGGAATTGCTCAATGAAAACACCATCAGAGAGATCGCTAATTTCCAGTCCCAGCTTAACCGCGAACGACAGGAAATACGGGAGCGCATTGAGAGGATAAATCAGTCCCTTACAGGAATAGAGTACAACAAAGGACGTTATATTGTACTTGAAGCACAGGAGAACACCAATACCGAGGTGCGTGATTTCAGAATGGCTCTGCGTGCCTGTACCGAAGGAGGGCTCACCGGATCCCAAACAGATCAATACGCTGAGGACAAATTTCTCCAGGTCAAGGAGATAATCGACCGGTTTCGCGGGCGTGAAGGTTCAACCGATATGGATAAGCGCTGGACACAGAAAGTTACCGACGTTCGAAACTGGTTCAGCTTCGCGGCTTCAGAGCGCTACATGGAAGACAACAGCGAGTATGAACACTACACAGATTCGGGAGGGAAATCCGGAGGACAAAAGGAGAAGCTGGCTTATACTGTTCTTGCAGCAAGCCTTGCTTATCAGTTTGGACTGGAATGGGGAGAGATCCGCTCCAGAAGTTTTAGGTTTGTGGTGATTGATGAAGCGTTTGGGAGAGGTTCGGATGATTCAGCACGCTTTGGACTTGAGCTGTTCAAGAGACTTAACTTGCAGCTGTTGATTGTCACACCACTGCAGAAGATTCATATCATTGAGCCGTATGTGGCTTCTGTTGGATTTGTGTACAGTCCACAGGGCCGTGAATCGATGCTCCGCAATTTGACAATCGAGGAGTATGCTGCAGAGAAAGAGGCCTGTGCTCTGTGAGAAAGCAGACAAATCAGAAGTGGACTACACCCGGCGAGGTCAAAAAATTACTTTTAGCCAGATGGAAAAGGGGTGAGTTTCTAAGGGAAATTATCACTCCTTCACTCCCCTACCCCGTTGAAATCCCACTTAAATATCCCCGCGGACAACTTCTCGGAGAAAACTTTGGAACTGCAAGGGAGTGGGCTAAACTTTACAGTGCATATTCAGGCTCCAAACTTCCATACAGTGTAAAATGGAGTGAGATCAATTTCAGGGAGATCGGACGGAATGAAATTCCTGTAAGTGTACAATTTGAAAGTCTGGAAAAAATCTCAGAATTTATAGACAAAAAAAAATCACTGAATCTTTTCAGGACTCTCTATGAAGAACTTATCTGCTCATTTCCAAAACTTAAACCATGGGTTTACAACAAACCTTTTATGCTTTTGGAATTTGCTCCCGTAATACACAAACTTATCATTGTCACAGAGTGGATTGTGAATCATCCCAGACCTGCAATCTACCTTAGACAAATCTCTATTCCTCAAATTGATACTAAGTTTATAGAAAAACATAAGAGAGTTATTGGAGAGTGGCTTGACATTCTCCTGGATTCATCTCAAATAGATGAAGGATATAGCGGAACAAGGAATTTTGAGCTGCGTTATGGGTTTTTATTCAAACAGCCACTCATTCGGTTCAGAATTCTCGATCCAGACCTTTTTATAGCAGGTCTCAGCGACATGGCTCTTCCTGCTGATCAGTTTTGCAGGTTAAGGGCAGATTTCGAAGATGTGTTTATAACTGAAAACGATATCAACGGCCTTTGCTTCCCTTCACGAAAACGGACAATAGTGATCTTTGGCAGGGGGTATGGTTTTGATTATCTTACAAACGCCAGCTGGTTAAAACAAAAGAGAATATGGTACTGGGGCGATATTGACACCCACGGATTTGCAATTCTTAACCAGTTCAGGGTGTTTTTCCCTCATACACAATCGTTTCTTATGGATCGTGAAACACTTTTAGCGCATAAGGATTATTGGGTTGAAGAGAAAGCTCCTGCATGTGCAAAGCTGGAGAATCTTAGAATCCAGGAGACTGCTCTCTATGAAGATCTTGTTAAGGGCAGGTTGGGGAAAGCTGTAAGACTTGAACAGGAACTGGTTAAGTTTGAGTACTTGCTGGAAGCACTGACAAATACAGCAAAAAGCCACCAGCCACATTGAATATTTTCAAAGTGGCTGGTCATTTCCCAACATCTATAGATCAGAGAACTTTCACCCCTCAAAACTTTTCGATATTCCATAACGGCAAACCAATCTTTACTGCTGCATTCAAAAAACATTGTATCACAATTGGTCAATAATGAGTGAGTCAGATAAATCAGGATTGGGGGGAGAAATCTTTTTCACCTCTTTTGCCCTTGGATAGAGATAGGGTAAATCATATTCACCAGCGGCATATAAGGTGTCAACCGACCATACACAGTAAAGCTGTGTGCCCTGCGAAATCGAATCAGGTCCGTAGAAAAGACCTGCATTGTCCCAGACAATGGAGATGGTGTCTGCGGTACTTTTCTGAACACCGACAAGATAGTGGTAATCCCCACCATACAGGTAGTTGAGAAAAGTAAGGGTGTCGTAATAAATAGTCTCGGTGCAGTGAGAGATATTGGTTGCGCTGATACGGGAGAGAAAAAATTCTTCTTCAAATTTATCATTATCACTGTGCGTACACTCTCGTTCATGGAGAGAAGAGGTGTGATTGTGGTTTTGGGTTACCACCATTTCATCTTCCTGATTGTGATGTGTACAGCCATCTGCATGTTCACACTTTCCACATCCCATAAACGGCCAGATCACAAGCCATAGCAAAACAGTATAGATGATACATTTTTTCATAACACGCCCCTTTCAAATTAGAATTCGAAATTAAGGGGTCTGATTGTGCTTTTCTTATGTTACCGGTTAAGTAAGAAGAAGAAAAGCATCAGCTCATAAGCCCCTCAAGTTTATACCCTCAACTTACACAACAGCCTTTATTCAGGTTGTTTTCCCGAACTGATTAAAGCTTTAAAATATATTGCACAAATAAACATCAGGGTATAAATCTATTACCCATGCATTAATACTTATACTACAGTGAGATATCTCAGGCGGTTAAGGACAGCAATTTCGATCAAGACATTAGGGGAAACCTAAAAATGTAACTTTTCACCCCCCCCTCTCTATTGACAACTCCATCAGATTCACCTATTTTGAATCACTTGAAAATCAGATAATTAACGCAGAACAGTTTTTCACCAAACAGCGGGTATTGTGATTTCACTTTCTGTAGTTTAACTCAGTAACGATTGAAACGTTTTAATAAGGAGAGCAGTTGAAAACGGGCAGAATTTTATTACTTGTTATGACATTTATCTTTGTTGCCAATGCAGATTACTTCTTAAAATGGCCCCAAAAGGGAGAGCTGATGTTAACCGGAAGAGTTACGGATATCGACAGCAACCATTACAATGTAAGAATTCTGCCCGGGTATTTTTCCAGTCTTACATTTGGTGGTGATTCCTGGGTAAACGGCTGGCAGGTCCAAAGAAATGGTGGATACCTATTAGCACACGGTTTACTCAGAATACCCTTATCATTCACACATTTTCGTGATTACGTATCACCACGTCCATGGCGGGGTATAGGTAGTGGTTTCAGGCAGATGTATAATGCGGAGAGATTTCTGTTCACAGAATTTATGTTTAGCAATGTTGGAGAGACTTGGGGTGAGTACTGGTCGCAGGCTTCCAATGCCCACAGAAAGCAGTCTTTCGGCTGGTGGTTTGCGTATCCCTGGGCAACAATAAAAGGTGTCGTGAACACTACACTGCGTTATACACTTGGATTGTCGGGATCTGCATTTGTTTTAGCTTACGGTACAGTTTTAAGACCTGCATACGAAATCTCAAGACCCGTATTGATGACAGGGACAGAAACAGTGATTGGCACCGGATATATGACCTACGGAGTACTTCAGACCTCCTGGGGACTTGGAGTGAATCAACTGCTTCTGGGTACAGCGACACCAATTTCAGGTGTTGTCTGGAATACCGCACTGGGTGTTCCGATGTCTTTGTTTGGAAAAGCTCCAACCCTGGAGAGCGTTGATGGGTGGTGGATTACATTGGAACATCAGTGGCGACCATCAGGAGCAGTTCCGCAACAACCCGACAGCCTGGAAATAATCAGCATGATCGATTATCACCTGAATATTGCCAGATATGAAATGACCATGCATACTACAAGGATAAGACAGAGACAAGAGATCGATTCTCTTTTAAAGGTTGTCAGAGATGTGCATAGACATCAAAATGATTCTATCAGATCGGCTTACCTTTCATCCCCACCACCAGTTTTATCTCCAAATACAAATCGTATAGTGTGGACTGAAAAGGATAGATTATCATTAATGAAAACTGTTATGGAATACATAGACAGCCACATTTCAGAACCACTGTCACATTACGAAAAAAAGAGGATAGCAAATAATGTTATATCAAAGTGGATAAACCGACCTTCTGAAATCAGCGATAGAAGAAGGGGGGCAAATTTCAATCCCAATTCAATAATTCAGGATGAAGTAAAAGAGATCTTTGATCTCCATTAGCTCCAATGGTGGTATGCGGCAGAGAATGTTTCCACCAATTACACACCTTCATGTTTGGGATAACCGATATAAACAGAGCAGGTGAAGAAAAATTATGGATAGAGATATTACATAATAAGATGTATTTTATCCGAAAGCGATGGATCTATCTCATTTAAGAGAGAAATGTAAACTTAAAAGGTAAAACCAGACCAGTCCGGATTTAAATTTTGATCAGTGATATCCGTAATAAAAAGATGATAAATGAAAAAGAATTAGCCACAGTTGTAGCATCTGCCTACGATAAGACCCTCCCCATTTTTGAGCACCGTCATGATATTATCACCACTCTCAAAAATGAGCAGGTAATAATCGTCTCAGGCCAAACCGGTTCGGGTAAAACGACCCAATTACCACTATTGTGCCTTGAGGCGGGGCGGGGAAGAAGCGGAATGATCGCCTGCACCCAGCCCAGGCGTATTGCAGCAACCTCAATCGCAGACAGAGTCTCATCCCTTCTCAAATCTACACCAGGATCTCTGTGTGGATACAAAATAAGATTTTCAGAAAAAAGCTCACCCGAAACATTGGTCAAGTTCATGACCGACGGAATGCTTCTGGCTGAGATTGAAAATGACCCGTTGCTGAGACGCTACGATACCATCATTATCGATGAAGCGCATGAGCGTTCCCTTAATATCGACTTTTTACTTGGATATCTTCGTACACTGCTTCCAAAACGCCCCGATCTTAAACTCGTTATTTCATCAGCTACAATGGACACATCTCTTTTCTCCCGCGCATTTTCGGATGCACCGGTTGAGGAGGTTTCAGGACGGCTCTATCCCATCGAGCTTCTCTACCGGCTGAGTGAAGATGATGAAGAAGATTCATATACAGATGAAGCGGTGAAAACTGTGGTCGATCTGTTTGAAATACAGGGGGCGGATAATACGCTTATTTTTATGCCTGCAGAAAGCGACATAAGAGAAACCTGTAAAAAACTCTCAAAGAAATTCTCCGAAAAGGACACCGATATTATCCCCCTGTTTTCAAAACTATCCAAAAAAGAACAGGACAGGATTTTCAAATCCGGATCAAAAATCAGAATTGTTGTTGCCACCAATATTGCAGAGAGCTCAATTACAGTTCCGGGCATACGTTATGTCATAGATACAGGCCTCGCAAGGATATCCCGTTTTGCACCCCGCTTGCGCACCAATCGCCTCCCGATAGAAAAAATCAGCATGGCAAGTGCCGATCAGCGCAAGGGACGTTGCGGAAGGGTTAAAGAGGGGGTGTGCGTAAGGCTTTACACAGAAGATGATTACCTCAGCAGAGAGGAATTCACTACTCCGGAAATAAAGAGATCAAATCTGGCGGGCGTAATACTGAGTATGAAGGCGCACAATCTGGGGTGTATAGAAAATTTTCCGTTTCTGGAGCCACCCAGAAAAAATGCTATTAACGATGGCTATGCACAGCTCAAAGAGCTGGGAGCAATTGACTCTGAAGATAGGCTTACATCTGTGGGACGACAAATGGCACGCTTGCCCTTTGACCCGCACATCTCACGCATGATCCTTGCAGCCCGCAGGGAAAACGCGCTCAGGGAAGTAAAAATCATTGCCGCGGCACTATCGATTGTTGATCCAAGAGAACGCCCTTTTGAACAGAGAAACAAGGCTGATCTTGTGCATGAGAGCTTCTCGGATACCGCCTCAGATTATCTCACCTATCTTAATATCTGGAACAAGTATCATCAGCACTGGCAGGAACTCAAAACCCAGAATAAAATGAGAAAATTCTGCAAAGAACATTTTTTATCATATGTAAGAATGAGAGAGTGGAACGATGTATACAGTCAGCTCAATAATACAATAAAAAACATGCCCGGATTTAAAGAAAACACCACTCCAGCCAGTTACGATTCGGTTCACAGATCCCTTCTCACCGGTTTACTCTCCAATGTAGCCTATAAAGATGAAAAAGGGATTTACCGCGGAGCCCACGGCAAAGAAGTGGCAATCTTTCCAGGCTCAGCTCTGGCTGGCAGAAAGCCCAAATGGATCATGTGTCACGAGGTGGTTGAGACATCCCGCCCCTTCGCCAGAACAGTAGCATCTATCAAGCCCCAATGGCTCGAACAAACAGGCGCAAATCTTTGCAAAAAAAGTTACGACAACCCCTTTTTCGATCCAGAAAACGGAACGGTAAAAGTAACAGAGAAGATTTCTCTTTTTGGGATGCCGCTTGGGATAAGCAGAAAAGTACGGTACGGAAAAGTGAACCCAACTCATGCCGCAGAAATTTTCATTCATAACGGACTTATCGAAGAGCAACTCCGAACACATCACCGGTTCTACAAACACAACAGAAAAGTTAAAAAAGACATCCTATCAGTTGAAGAGAGACTCCGCACAAGAACTATATACGCAGGAGATACTGAGCTATACAGATTCTACGAGCAACGTATCCCTCTGGTCTCTTCCATACACGATCTAAATGCAGTAATTAAAAGAAAAGGGGATAAGTTTCTCCATATCGAAAAATCTGCTCTGATGGTTACAGAAATCCCTCAGCAAATTTCATATTTTCCCGCAAGAGCTACCATAGGTGAAATGGCATTTCCACTCTCCTATTCATTTAGCCCGGGTGATCACAGTGATGGTGTAACGTTGCATCTGCCGTTATCTGCAGTTCCCTACATCCAGCCCAACACACTCGACTGGATCGTTCCTGGTCAGTGGGCAAGCCGTGTAAGGGATCTCCTTGCCAGTCTTCCCCGAAGCATAAGAAAGCAGCTTATACCTCTGAATGAAAAAGCAGAAAAGATCGCCTCCAGCCTGAAACCTTCACAGCAAAGTTTCTCTTCTGCAGTGGCCAGGGCCCTTAAGGAAATTTACAAAATCGATATCGGCCCGGATCACTTTGACACAGGAAAAATCTCGCCTCACCTGATACCCAGAGTTGAGGTGAGAGGAAGTGACGGGAAGGTGCTGTGTTCAGGACGAGGAGGAGAAAAACTTCAAAAAATTTCCCTCAACAGTGAAAATGATAATGATTCTTCACCTTTGGAAGAAAAATTCAAATCCTTTTACAGGGACAACATTAATGAATGGCCCGAGTCGGAGAATCTAAAAGAACCGGTAACAATAGGCTCTGATCAGGGCGGTGTTGCGCTCAGAGGCTTTCCGGCACTGCGGGAGAAAGGGGATTGTGTCGAGCTTATATTATGTAAAACACAGGAAGAGAGTGACCGGATACACAGAGATGGCTGCAAAAAACTTCTGGAATTACTATCTGTTAAAGATCTTTCCTGGGCTGAGCGGGATCTCTCCTTTTCAAAAGAACTCAAACTTATGTGTACCCCTTATGGTGGTAATGAAACCCTAAAAAAGCAGCTCTATAACATGTTACGGGAATATGCACTTGATCACGCAAATACACTACCCAGAACCAGTGAAGAATTCAGTAAAGTGCTAAACCTGACACGTGAAAGTCTCAAAGGAACCGCATTCCGTTCACTTGGACTGCTGGAGCAGATTTTACGCCTGCTTATTGAAAATTCAGAGAAGATTAAAAACAGAAAAATGAAAATATCTGATGACATAAGAGCCGAATTGCACAATGATCTCAACTGCTATATAAAAAAACTCTCTTCCGGAAAACTTGAATATAAGCAGTTTGTTCAGTATCCCCGCTATCTTTCCTCTTTCAGGTCCCGTATAGATAAGGCATCCCACGATCCGCTCAAATACCGCCGTCTCCGTGGTGAGCTTGCAGGATTTGAAGCTCGGTATAAAAAAATAAAAGAAGAAAAATCAGACTGGAGAAAAGAAAAAAATATTGAAAAATTATCAGCAATGCTTGAAGAATATGCGATCTCGCTCTTTTCTCAGCAGATCAAAACACTCTTCCCAGTTTCCCCCAAGCGTATTCAAAAGCTGCTTGATGAAATATAGCCCTGAATCCTGTTCACTTTGAAATCCATCTATATCCCTTCAGCCTCAATTACCCATTCACATTGGTTGGTGCTCCTAAGAACTGAATGTGCAAAACCTAACCTCTGTTTACTTTGTCTGTTTTTGCCCGGTACAAAAACAGCCTCAGGAATCTGCGAGCTCCTGATACAGAGATAGGATTTTTTTCATTGTAACCCGGGAAGAAAATTCAGTCTTGAACCTCAAAAGAGCATTTTGCCCCAATCTGTCCCTGAGCCGGCTATCTGATATCAATCTTAGGAGAGCCCGTTTAAGTGATTCCTTGTCGTTTACAGGAGTAAGTATTCCGCTTTTTCCATTCTCTACAATTTCATTTATGGGTGGGATATCCAAAGAGAGTACCGGTTTTCCATAACTCATAGCTTCAGTGAACACGATCCCAAAAGTTTCCTCTCTTGACGGAACACAGAGAAACAAACATTTCTGAAAAAGCTGCGCTTTTGTACTTTCATCAACTACCCCCAGATCAATTACACGTCCGCTACTGTCGTGCACAGGCTTACCAGGCCCGGCTATAACCAGCTTAACCGATGTTTGGGTATTTCCAAATGCTTCAAGCAGTTCAAGAAGTCCCTTATGAGGTTCCCTTCGCCCCAGGAAGAGAAAATATTCTCCATCGATTCCCTCTTTTTTTGTATCCAGAACTACAGGATCAGAAATAACAGGGGGAATGATTTCAGTCCTGGCTTTACAGCTGTAATGCCTGAGCAATTTCATCCTATACTCCTGAGAGTGGCAAATTACCACTTCTCCACTGCAATATGCTTCCATCTGCTTTGGTGAATCTCCCCATTTTTCAAAATGGATGTAAGGAGACTGAATGAGCGGTATATTTTCCTCTCTGCAGATATGGGCAGCAAGACGTGCCACATATCCGGTTGAGAAACAATGTACGATATCGTAGTTTCTTATAAATTGCCTGAACTGAGTTCTGTAAGCCAGACGGTAGAAAAAATAGAGAATGTCAAACAGTTTCGGAGCGTTTAGCTTTTTTATGAGTGGCATCTGCCAAACCAGAAGTGGTAATAAGAGCAGCTTAGAAAGAAATGTTGGATGAATCTCTGTTACAGACACATCTGAACTGCTTTGAAAACTTTTCCTGTATCTTTGTCTGCAACTATATTTGACAAAGAGTGAGTGGGGTACAAATTCAAACAGATGGGCAAACACAGTGACATCAAACTGAGAGGGGATATGAAGTGCAAGCTGTTTAACTGCTTGTTCAACTCCACCATTAAGGGGTTGGTATGTTTCACTCAAAAGTGCAATTTTCAACCTTGTTTCCCCGTTTTTATTTGGATTTAAACTCCCAAATTTGGAAAAATTATAATATACAATATCATTTTTGCCCTGTTAAATACGTACTAAATGTGTATCAGGTACAAAAATAAAACCGTTTCAGGTATAAAAAACAGTCAGTGCAGTTTATAAACAACTCCTTATATCAGGCAAAATAATGTATTTTCCACTTTGCTTCTTCACACAAGATATTATATAATTAAGTATTGGAAGAACCTTACGTGGCTACAGGAGATAATTTGAAATACCACAATTTAGAGCTTGACCCATTTCAGGTAGATGCAGTCAAAGCTATTGATAATGGCGAATCAATCATTGTTGCAGCGCCAACAGGATGCGGAAAAACACTCATCGCAGAATATGCTGTGGAGGAGTCGATAAAGCAGGGTAAGAAAACAATCTACACAGCCCCCATCAAAGCTCTTTCAAACCAGAAATATCGTGATTTCAGGCACCGCTTCGGTGAGGAGATCGTAGGTATACAGACCGGTGATGTCACGATCAACCCCGATGCCCGATTGCTGATAATGACAACAGAAATTTTCCGCAATCTTATTCTCGAGGAATCACCCCGGCTTATAGGAACTCATTATGTAATATTTGACGAGATCCACTTTCTTGATGATCCGGAAAGAGGAACGGTGTGGGAGGAGAGCATTATTCTTGCACCCAGAAACATCAGGTTTATGTGCCTGAGTGCCACAGTTCCCAATATTAAAGAGCTGGCAAACTGGATGGGTAATGTGAGAAATACAAAATTTACCATTATAGAAGAGAAACATCGCCCCGTACCGTTGCAAAACAATTTCTATCACCCAAAATTTGGCATAATGAGTATTAAATCCATTAAGCGCAAATACAGAAATAATCCAGCAGTACGAAAGCGGTTTTTAAGAAGGAAACCCTCTTCGAGAAGAATAATTCAGTACATAATTGAACAGAATCATATGCCCGCACTCTATTTCTGTTTCAACCGCAAAGCATGTGAACGCAATGCCGAACAACAGATAAAACTAAATCTGCTCTCGGGTGAAGAAAAGCAACGCGTGCGCGAGATGGTGGATGAGCTGGTTGCACAGTACGGATTGACAGATTATGAGCGGTTGGGATATCTAAGAAGTCTCTGGGAATCGGGGTGTGCATATCACCATGCTGGCATTCTCCCGGCAGCCAAAGAGATTGTGGAACGTCTCTTTACCGCAGGATTAATAAAACTTCTTTTCTGTACCGAGACATTTGCCCTTGGGGTCAATATGCCGGCAAGATCTGTAATATTTGATGAACTCGAAAAATTTGACGGAGTAGAGTTTAAATATCTCATGACACGGGAATATAACCAGATGGCGGGGAGAGCTGGCCGAAGAGGAATGGATGAAGTTGGATATGTGTATTCCCAGGTAATTCCGGAAGCAACAGACCCTAACCATATTCAGCGGCTTCTATATGGTAGCAACGAAAAAATCAGCAGCCGCTTCTACGCCTCATATTCTACCATTCTAAACCTTTATAGTCAGTTCGGCGAGAATGTGTACGACATTTTCAGAAGAAGTTTTCATAATTTCCGTAAAGGCACCTTCTCTATGTCCAAAACCTACAGAAAAGAGGAGGAACAGATAAGAAACAGGATTAAGTTTCTCAAGTCTGCAGGTTTTCTTGACGGAATAGTGTTAACTCATAAAGGCGAACTGGCAGCAGCTGTGAGTGGATATGAAATCCAGGCCGCAGAGCTTTTCTTTTCCAGAAGTTTTGAGGAGTGTACAGTCGAGCAGCTTCCAGTTCTTCTTGCTGCGCTTATAACCGAAGAAAACAGAAGTAGAAAAAACGTACCTGCTTCGCCGATACAGCTTAAATTCAGTGCAGAAAAAGTAGTCAGTAAACTCAGAATGAAGGAGATAAGACACAATATCTCCAATCCCATCAGAGAGATGGACTTCTCTCTCGCTGCACCGGTTTACGCCTGGACAAGAGGGTGTGATCTCAAAGCACTGGGTGGATTTGGTGTTCCGGAAGGGGACCTGGTAAGAGTACTGCGGATGACGATTCAGCTCCTGCGCACTTTACGTGACAGAATACAGGATCCTGAAATAAGTGAGAAAATGCACCAGGCATTGGTAATGATCAACAGAGATGTAGTGGATGCACAGGCACAGCTTGAGATTGGATAGAATTGCCGGCTACTCTCTATGTGTGTTTGTCACTTGTGCTGATAATATACAGATCTCTGGTAGCGATGAGGCTGAAATTCGGGACAGATAGTCGTTATCGATTCTGTTGACCCGATTATCAGATAACCGTCAGGTGCAAGCACTTTACCAAGTCTCTGAAATAGTGACTTTCTGTCGGCTTCGCCAAAATAGATTGCAACATTTCTGCAAAATACAATATCAAATTTAACAGGAAATGTAAAAGGTTCCAAAAGATTGATTTTCTTAAATGTAGCAAGAGCCCTGTATTCATCCCTGATTTTCCATTGTGTACCTTCCGGAGAGAAATACTTTGAGATTTTTTCAGGTTTGAGACCCCGCTCAATTTCATTTTTTTCATATTTGCCATAACTGGCTTTTGATACAACACGGTCAGAAATATCGGTTCCCAGAATCCGCGGATCATACCCCTGCATTGCCCCTAACAGTTCCTTAATCACTATTGCTATACTATAGACCTCCTGACCGGTGGAACAGGCAGCACTCCAGATTCTTAAAGGTATATCTGATGTGCGGCCTTGCTGTTTTTTTCTTTTGTCGATAAGATCAGGAAGAATCTTAAACTGAAGCAGATCAAAAGGTGAGCCATCACGGAAGAAAGATGTCTCATTTGTGGTAATTGAATCAATCAGTTTCCGGCGAAGACTGCCGGACTGATCTGACTTGATCTTATATAACAGATCGCTCCATACAATTGTCCCCACCTCTTTACCGAGATAACCCAAGCGGTTTTCAAAAAGATAACCCTTGGATGAGTCAAGATTTATACCACAAAGTGATCGGACATAGTTGGACCAGGCAAGAATGTCCTCTTCGGTGATTTTATTCAAAATAATTTTCTCTCCACCTGATTAACTATAGCCTCAGGGATCGAATCAAGAGGCAAAATCTGATCTGTAAGTCCGCAGTCAGCAACAGCCCTGGGCATCCCATACACAACCGATGTTTCCTTGTTTTGCGCGATGCAAAAGCAACCCATTCGTTTAAGGAGCTTTACTCCCACAGTTCCGTCACTACCCATACCGGTGAGAATTACGACCAGTGAATTTCCCGGGAAATTTATGGCCACAGACCTGAAAAGATAGTCTACAGCCGGTTTACAGTTGTTCTCAGGAGGATCATCGGTGATATCGATAATCTGTTCTCCGCTCTGTCCCTTTACGATTCTCATCTGCTTTCCACCCGGTGCAATGTAAACCGTTGATCCAAGTGCGGAAATCCCATGCCGAGCTTCGCAGACATTCAGCTGAGACTTGTCGTTTAAACTCTGTGCAAGCGCAGAGGTGAAAACCGGAGGCATATGCTGAACAATAAACACCGGTACACTTAAAGTACCTGGTAACGCTGGTATAATACGGGATAGTGCGTTGGGTCCTCCGGTCGAAACACCTATAAGTACCCGCTCGATTTTTGATGGGAGCTTGTTGATCAGGTTACTCTTACTTTCCTGATTCAGAAGTGCCACTGAGCTGAACTGTGGTGTTTTGATATTAGTTTTCTTTTCATATTGCGTAGCATTTATAGAAGTATGTAAAGAACGTTTTCTCTCCCATGCTCTTATTATGGATTTGAGAGACCCTGTCATTGCTTTGCCGTTCTCGTCTATTGTTCCTCCACCAGGTTTTGTGATAAAATCAAAAGCACCTTTTTGAAGAGCTTTCACCGTAAGTGCCCCGCCTCTGAGAGTAAGCGCGCTGACAATAATTACGCCAGGAGTATGTTTTGTAATTGTTAATCTCTCAAGCACTTCAATACCATTCATATCCGGCATCTCAATATCCAGAGTGATAATATCGGGCTTAATCTGCTCAACTTTCGCCAACGCAGTTTTCCCGTTCGGGGCTGTTGCCACAACCTCTACACCTTCAATTTCAGCAAGTGCATTTGAAACAATTTTTCTGAACAAAGCGGTGTCATCAACTACAAGAGCTCTGATTTTTCCCATATTCTCTCTATGTAATCTAATCTGCTAAAAGTACATCTGTATCTATCAGAGCTACCAGATGTTTTTCTATGGTACAAACTCCGCTAATCAGTTCAGCCTGAACACCAGCAACATTTCCTGGTGTCTTCTGTATGTCATCCTTATCGATATTGACCACATCACCAACTGATTCTACCATCAACCCCACATATTCCCCACACCAGCGTACTATGAATATACGTCTTGAGGGTTTCTCTGGTATTGCTCCAAGATCCAGTTTATCCCCGGTGTCAATGACGGTAACGATTCGTCCCCTAAGGTTCATTACACCAATAACGTATGATGGCGAGGAGTGTACAGGAGTGATATCTTTCACTATTACCACTTCCTGCACCCGTGAAGTATCTATTCCAAAACGGGCTTGTCCTATCGAAAAAACTGAGACAAGAAGTGATGTATCACCGGGCGTTTCAGTGCTGTTATTCATTTACAGCTTTCTCCTGCTTGAATTTATTTATTCACTAAAGCTCCATATTCCTTTGTCTGTTGCGGGTTATGAGTTTATGAGCTGGTGCTGCAAACTCAACAATCATAACCCTCCATTCCAGTAGACATTGACATTATGCAGCCATTAAATTTTGAATTTATTTACCAAAGATTTAAGCTGTTCAGCAAGTTTTGAAAGTTCCGCAGAGCTTATACTTACCTGTTCACTCGACCCAGCCATCTCTTCTGCGGCACTATTGACACTTGCAACATCCCTGGCTATGGATCGGGATACCTCTGCAGTCTGGGAAACCCGTTCGTTTGCTTCTCTGACATCATCACTTGCACCGGATATATTCTCTGCTATGTCGCGGGTTACCGTTGCCTGCTCTTCTATAGCAGTGGCTATTGTGTAAATAATCTCCCCAACTTCACTTATGACAGAATTGATTTTTCCAATATCTGCAACCGCAGTCCCCGTGGAAGATTGAATAGCGGCAATTTTCTCTTTTATGTCGTCTGTTGCTGAAGCGGTTTGCTCTGCAAGAGCTTTAATCTCACTTGCAACGACGGCAAAACCCTTTCCTGCAGCGCCGGCTCTTGCAGCCTCAATGGTGGCATTGAGAGCCAAAAGGTTGGTTTGAGCAGAAATACTGGTAATAGTTTCTGTTACAGCACCTATGTCCTGTGCAGCTCCACCCAGTATTTTCATCATTTCTGTTATTTCTCCTACCTGTGCTGAGGCTTCAGAACTGACAGCGCGAGCCTTTTCTGCATTGCTGGCTATCTCTCCGACAGTTGCACTCATCTCTTCAGTTGCTGTGACAACAGAGGAGAGATTTGATGAAGCATGCTCCATTCCACTTGCAACCGATGAAGAATTTGCACTCATCTCTTCTGATGCAGCTGCAACTGTCGAGGAACTCGAAAGCGTTTCCTTGGAACCAGAAGTCATCTGCTGAGCAACAGCTGAAAGCTCGGTTGAAGCAGAGGCCAGTGTTTCGGCATCGGAGCTTATTTCATTAATGATTTTCTGAATATTTTCAGTGAAAATATTAAACCATTTGCTTATAGCTCCAAGCTCATCGTTACTTTTTATCTCCAGTCGTTTTCTCAGATCACCTTCACCTGTGGCTATATCCTTCAGCCGCTCTATAACAGAATCGAAAGAGCGCCGAATTGTACCGGTGAAAATATACCCGCCCACACACAGCAAAACAAGTAAAAGCAACACAATCACAATCACCGGCAACAACGCCTCCATAACATTTCCATTCACATCATCAGTATAAATCCCTGTACCGATGATCCAATCCCATTCTCTGAAAAGCATGACATAAGATATTTTTGGTGAAGGCTCAGTTCTGCCCGGTTTTGGCCACAGGTAATCGACAAATCCCGACCCGCTGCCTCTGGCTGTTTGCACTATTGCCTGAAACAAGTTTTGATTTGTTCCCATGGCCACGTTGTAAGATGGATTATCCATCACGTTACCATCAAGTGCTGGGTTGATCGGGTGCATAATCATAGTTGGGTAGGGATACGTGTTATCATTTATCCAGTAATACTCCTCACCCTCATAACGGATATTTCTAATACTTTCAAGTGCAAGACGCTGAGCATCCTCAACACTTAGCCTGCCTGCTCTTGCTTCTTGAGCATAGTGATCAAGAATGGTGTAACCAATCTCTGCAGCAGCCCTGGCGACACCGTATCTTGTTTGCGCTAAAGTGCTGTGAACACGTACACTCATGATCACCAGAATACTCAGTATCAGTACAACAACTGCAATCAGGGATAATCTGATCTTTTTGTAAATTGTCATTTGTAAGTCCTTTCTTTAAAAGCAGACCCTTTAAGAATTCATTTAAAAAATTTTGTAATGCTATGCAATTCTGGCATCATAAAAGCCCAATATTTTTTAAAACCTCAATATGTTTTGAACATTATAGTTTATCCTGCCACCTTTTCTCTTGATACTATCTCCTCAAGGGAACTGATCAGCCTGTCACGGTCCAGTTTTACCTGATAATCTGTAACCCCCACTTTCATCCCCATTGCCTTATCATCATCTCCGGCCAATGATGTAACAGCTATAAGCGGAAGTGATGAAAATGAACTGTTTTCTCTTATTCTGGTACAAAGTTCAAAACCATTCATACGGGGCATTTCAATGTCAGTAACAACAGCCTCGATTTGGTCCTTGTGCTTCAGGAGCTTCTCCCAGGCATCCTCCCCATCAACAGCTTCAATTACAGTAAAACCGGCATCTGAGAGATGTTTACAAATTTGAGATCTGAAAAACTCAGAATCTTCCGCCAGTAAAATTGTGTGTTTGTTCTCCCCCTTTGTGTTACTCTCCCTGACCCATTCAGGCCATGCGGTCTCGACCAGCTCATATATGTCAACCATCAAAATAGTGGTATCGCTGATAATCACCGACCCGCTTATACCCTTTTGGCGAATAGTTTTTCTATCGGGTGAAAGCGATGTTTCAATTACCTCAACAGGCATATGACAAAGCAGTCCCACATCCCTATTATTTACAGAAGTCACTATTACTGCAAGATTTTTTCCTTCTGGGGCAATCTGCTGTACCTGGGCAGAATCAGCTAAAGTGACAAGTGGAAGCGTTTTACCTCTGTACTGCATCGATCGTCTTGAGGCTGTTGTTTCAATCTGTTTTGATTCGATACGCTCAACCCGCCTCACAAGCTCAAGAGGCATGGCGCATCGTTCTGTTGGGGAATTATTAAACAGTAACAATGAAATATTATCCTGCGCAATCTCTTCAACCTCTTTGGCCTGAAGCTCTTTAGCCCTGGTTGTGGAGGAAACCGAAGTGATATTTGCCTTCGCCGCCAACCCTGCAGCATCAAGAATCAGTGCTACCCTTCCATCTCCCATAATTGTGGCTCCGGCATATTCTGAAAGTCCCTTAAGATGCTGTCCCAGAGGTTTAACTACAATCTCTTCACTATTGTGAAGTGCATCAACCAAAATCCCATACTGAAGAAGACCTGAAGAGGCAACAACAATGTTAAGATCACCGGATGCATGAAATCTGCGATCATCATTTTCCCTCTTCTCAGCAAAGCTATTACCTGCATGAACACTATTTTTATCTTCAATACAATTTTGACTGTGATGAGGAGAACGCCTGTCTGCAATACGCTTTCTCCTGTCAAATTCCCTGCGACCAGTTTTAGGGTCGATATAAGTCGGTACCATACCAGCCACTTCGGAAAAGCGTATCAGGGGAAGCATTTTACCCCTCAGTACCAATACTTCTGCGTCACCCACCACTTCGATTCTTCTTTTTACATCCGCAGCCCGGATCCTGAGCAACTCAGCGACATTTACCTGAGGAATAGCAAACCGTTCACCCTCAACAGAAATAATAAGAGACGGAATGATAGCTAAAGTCAACGGAAGCTTAATTAAAAACTTTGTCCCCGCCCCCGGAACAGAATCAATCTCAACCTTGCCGCCAAGTCTGTCAAGATTGGTCTTTACCACATCCATTCCAACACCTCTGCCGGAGATATCGGTAACCTTCTCTGCTGTGGAAAGCCCGGGCATAAACAGCAGTGCGGTCTTATCTTTCTGAGACATGCTGTTAAGCTGCTCAGATTTGACAACTCCCTTGTCAAGAGCCTTTTGAGCGATCATTTCCGCATCTATCCCCCTGCCATCATCAGATATTTCTATCACCACCTGACCAGCCTGATGGGATGCTCTGAGCACCAATTTCCCCACACGGCTCTTCCCCGCACTCTCTCTCCTGGAAGGAGATTCCAACCCATGGTCAACAGCATTTCTTATCATGTGGGTAAGCGGATCACTCAAACCTTCGATAAGAGTTTTATCCAGCTCCACACCTTTACCTTCAATAACAAAATCTATCTCCTTGTCCATTTTCCTGGACATATCACGAACCACTCTGGGAAATTTGTTAAACAGATTCCCCACAGGTTGCAACCGGGTCTGCATTATAACTTCCTGCAGTTCCCCGGTGACAAGGTCGATTCTCTGTGCTGCTGCTTTTATAGCCTGAGGATCATTACGGTTCATGGAGTCAATGAGCTGATTTCGACTCAAAACCAGCTCTCCTGCCTGGTTCATTAACATCTCAAGTACCGAAACACTAACTCTCAATGTTTCACTGGTGATGGGTACTGAAGCCTTCTTATCACCTGTAACATCTGTTTTAGAATTGCTGCGCTGAGCCGCCGGGGTGCTCCCCGATAATTCACTTTTGTTTTGCTCGATTTCAGACCCTTCAACACACACTGTTTTATCCGTTTCAGCCAGTTTACCTTCATCCCCTTTCCCACAACTGTTTGGATCAAAGAGCAGCTCTACCCGTTGCTTTTCCACATCCACAAGAGCATCAATCATATCAGGCTCAAGCACAGTTCTGAACACTATTTCCAGCGGTACCTTTTTAACCGGAGGATCATCAAGTGAACCTACAGACTCGATGTTGACCTGTGCATTTATTACATAACCGGTTGAAGATATATTTTTAATCACCTCAAGGGGTGATTTGCCTTTCTTTTCAAGATCATGGATCAGATCATAAACAATACGGTAGATGTATTGACGTTCCCTGCATGCTGATTCAAATTCCTCATCCGAAACGCCTTCGGTTTTCTGATTCTGTTCCTCTCTGACCTCTTTTACCAACTCTACATTACCAGAAACACCCAGCCCGTTTACAATTTCCCCAAGCCCTTCCATATGAGAGGAGATATCAATTGAATCACACTGGGAAACATCGTTGACCATATCTCTCAGAGCATCAAAGGCGGAGAGCAGAATGTTGGTTATTTCAGGATTGGGGAGCAGTTTACCCGAGCGCATAAGATCCAGCACATTCTCAGCTTTATGAGCAAGTGCCTGAATCCGGGAAAGATTAAAGAACCCAGCCCCTCCCTTCATAGAATGCGCTGCCCTGAAAACCTTATTTACCAATTCTATGTCTATATTCTCCCCCGTCTCCTCAATAGAAAGCAGATCAGTTTCTATCCCTTCCAAATGTTCCCTGGATTCGGTAAGAAATTCTTTCAACAGCTCATCCATAATTACTCCTTAGAATTATCAGCCAGACAAATCTCAAAATGTGCATGGAGCCGCAATGTAGTCAGAAAGTCAAACACCGATTCGCATACCCCGGTAAGTACCAGTCTGCCGTCCCTCTTTTCAAGAGAGTTATGCAGCGCAATCAAAAGCCCTACACCGGCAGAGTCAATAAAATTAACAGAAGTGATGTCGATCACAACTTTGGAGAGAACCTCGGAAGAGGATAACTGGTTTTTCAGTGATTCTCTGAGTTCTGGACAGTTTTCCGCACACAAATCGGCCCTTACTGTTACATTTAACTCACCGTTTTTTTCATCTTTACCTAAACTGAATGTATCCATCACACCTCCCGGGGCGGCACAGTTCAAACTGTATTATTCTCAAACTTCAATCAAAAGAACGGTCCGGTCATCATCAGGACTATTACCGCTCTCCATTGAGACAATTACTTTTTCAATAAATCCGGAACCTGAAAGATCCATATTTTCACTTGCTGCCCTTAACAGGCATTTTTTCTGTTCCTTTATGTCTGATCCACCTTTTCCGGAGAGCACACCATCACTGAACAGTACAAACCTGTCCCCACAGGATATTTTCATCTCATGCTCTTTCAGTTGTACCCTTTTAAAAATCCCCAGCATTTCTCCTTCAGACTCAACGAAATGCGGTTTTCCCCCTTTAGGAAGAAAAAGTGCTGATGGGTGTCCGGCATGAACAAGAGTGGCCTTCTCTGCAACCCTGTTAAGTCTCAGCCATACCATTGTGACATATGACTCCTCCGTAAGAAGAGGCCTGATAAGTTTGTTAAGTGAGAAAAGGGATTCGGTTTGTGAGTACAAGAAAGTGCAGTTTTGATGCAAAAGTACTTTCAACCCAGATGTGACAAGTGCAGAGCCGGTTGAATGCCCGCAAACATCTGCAAGAAAGTAGTCAAAAACACATTCCCCGGATCGTAACACTTCATAAAAATCGCCCCCCGCGCGGTGAAGAGGTTTGTAATACACAGAAAATCTGCCATCAGGCATCTGCTCCGGTTTGGCCAGAAGGGAAAGTTGCGCCGAGGAGAGAGTTTGAAGTTGAGCAGCCTGGTATTCTACAAGTGCTTTATTGGCGCGGTGAAGTCTGAGGTGGGTTTTAACCCTGGCCATAGTCTCATAAAAATTGTACGGCTTAGTAATGTAGTCAACCCCGCCGGCTTTAAAACTCTCTACTTTTATATCCGGGTCGTTTTCTGCGGAAAGAAACATAACAGGAATATCAGAAGTCATACTGCAGCCCTTAAGCTTGCGGCAGGTTTCTATCCCCGATTCTTCCGGCATATTAACATCAAGCAGTATAAGATCCGGCTCTGTTTCAAGGGCTAAGGCTCTCCCCTTCTTACCATTTGTTGCTGAGAAGACCGAGTAACCCTCACGATTTAAAATCGATTCTATGACCTTAACAGAAACTGGATCATCATCCACTACCAGGACTTTCACTACCTGCCGCATACCTTCTTCCGTAAACATATCCATAATCAATCGCAGCCAAAGTTATAATGTTCACAATGTTTACCGTAGTTTATTTTACGATTCATTGCAGATGGTTACAACTTTTTTTTTATTCTGATATTTTTTTTTCAGAGCTGAATTTTAAAGCGGTGAGGCAAGAGAACTGGCAGATTATTAAGGAGAAAAGAAGAAATCCCTTATTTATCTTTTAAGAGCATCCACCTTGACCATTCCCCCGGTCAACACAGTTTTTACAGCTTCTTCTACGGGAAGGTCCAATGGCTTAACCTTATGAGAGGGGACGATTATAACAAAACCGCTTGTGGGATTAGGGGAAGTCGGTACAAAAAGAGTATAACAGAGTCGGCCCTGATCCAAAGGATCGATAATAGTTCCGGTGTTAAAGGCAATGACCCAAATGTCGTTTGAAGGGTATTCAACCAAAACCGGCCTGGTAAAAAAACTCTCCTTTTCACTTGAACCGACCATATCGACTATTTGCCTGGTGGCTTTGTAGATAGATTTAAGTATAGGTATGGAGGTGAAGAAGCCATCCAGTTTTCTCATTATTGCTTTTCCGATGAGTGTTTTGACCAGAAGACCGAAGGCCGCAATCAATAGAACTATAAGTGTAGCTGCAGCTATTTCAATCAACACAGCCCAAAGTGTGGCCTCTCTGAAATGCGGGGGAACAAAAACCAAAATGGTTTCTAAGAAGCTCCTCCCCAGGTTCATCAGAAACTGTAACACAAACCATGTTACAATCAGTGGCAGCAAGGACAGCAATCCCTGTAGGAACAGGGTCAAAACGCGTGGATGTTTTTTCTTCATTCAACCTCCGGACTCGCTAAAGGACTCCTACATCACCATCACAAACCTTAAATGATGGATCAGGGGGGTGAGAGATTTCCCATTTTCCTTGGATAATTCATCAGAACCACTATTAAAGTTCAGCAGGTTAAACTCCTTACTGTCAAAAAGAGGGAATATCGTTTTGTTGAACTGAACAAATCTATTCAATCCGCACCCAACCCTGCTCACAACCGCACAGGATGAATTTGTCTCCCTGTTGAATAAGTTTGCAGTTAAGGCAACCAGAAGCATCAGAACAGGGATAAATGTAAAGAGCTGTTTTTGTTTTTTCATAACAGCGGTTAGGATGGATTTTTGAAGTATCGTAATACCCTCCAGGTTAGATGTTGAAAGCACTACCATTAAATTAAGTTTCGATGGTTCGAAACAATCATTTGGTAGATTTCGGAGCGGAGGAGTAGATATTGATGGATGATAGGATATTTTTCAGATTGATTGGAGAGAGAGGTTTTTCAAGGAAAAGATCGGCACCGGCACTGAGAGCCAGAGCTTCTGTTTCTTTATCGCCATATGCGGTGATTACAATAATGTAGCAGGGGGTTTTTTGATATTTTCTGGCATAGTCAATAAGGTGTAGTCCATCCATGGAAGCATTTCCCTGGAGTCTCAGATCAACAATGAATGCCTCAAACTGCTCTTTTTCGAGATGGTTTTTTGCGTTTTGAACACAATCTACAGGCTGCACCTCGACCCCCGGGCCTTCAAGCAGCATTTTGTAAGCGATCTGAATTGATTCTTCATCTTCTGCCAATAGTATTCTTTTCATAATCACCTCACAAATAACAGCAGCAAAGACCATTCCAGTTAAGATACGGGTTTGCAAATCTAATTGATATTCCTTCAAAACCAGACACACGCTTTTGTAAAAGAGGTTTTCCACGATTATCATTTATTTTAAACAGCTCATTATGTATATTACGTTAGCACACATCCCCGGAACACTTAACATTTTAAAGTTTTTTTTTGGAAACGATGAATAATTATTCATCGCATCAGGCGTATTATTATAGTATTCGTTTTCTCGTAACTTGAACGGGATTTTTAAAAACAGTGCTTTTTGGGCGCAGACACCTAAGGGAATGTGGCATAATGTATAGTAAAAAGATTCTTGTCGTTGATGATGAGGTTGCTATTCTTCTGGCATTTAAAAAGTTGTTACAAAAGCCGGGCATAGAAGTAGACACAAGTGAAAGTTTGGAAGAAGCAAAAGAGAAGATAAAATCTGATTCCTTTAGTGCTGTAATTGCAGATTTACGTCTCTCGGGAACCTTGGGCCAGGAAGGGTTTGAGATTATCTCCGCAGCAAAAGCCAAATCACCAGATACCAAAGTTGCACTTATCACTGCCTTTGGAAATCATGGCGTTGAAGAGCATGCAAAAAAACTTGGTGCTGATTTCTATTTTGAGAAACCTGTTTCATCAAGTAACCTTGATAGTATTCTGCAAAGTATCAAATAAAACAGCCTTTTAGCTCAAAATAAAAAACAATACACAATATCCTTAGCATATGGCACTTCTTTTGCATATCCCAAAAGGGGTAAAACGAGAGGAGATGTCTTATGCACAAGGTTCTTATAGCAGGGTTAACTATTGCCGTTTTTTCCCTTGTTCTCTTTTCCTGTCCGGCTCAACGGGAACCAATGGATGTAGGGGTTCTCATTGCAAGAGCTCAAGTTACTGGCTTCGGAGAGTTTGCAGATATTGACGGCACCATAAACTTTTCGGAAATTGCCATGCATGGCACACATATTTTAGGCGATATCGGAGGACTTGAACCCAACAGAACCTACGCAATCCATATCCATGAGTTTGGGAACTGTGATACTCCCGATGACCCGGGGGGACATTTTGACCCTGGCGAGAGCGGAAGACACGGGCTACCCGGCCTCTCACCGGGATACGCTCACGCAGGCGATCTTCCCAATATCATCGCCGGCCCGGCTGGTATTGCCAGAGTAGACTATATTTCAAACTCCCTTGGACTGAGAGATTCACCATTCTCAGTAATAGGAAGATCAATCGTACTGCATGAATTTCCCGACGATTTCACAACTCAACCCGATGGTGGAGCTGGGGAAAGAATTGCATGTGGAGTAATTGATCCGGTGGATGAGTTGGATTAGACCAGCTAAAAATCACCCTCTTCCAAAACGGCTCTTATTTGAGCCGTTTTGGCTTCATCCAAAAGAGCAGATTCTTCAACTATACTCAAAGCTACACTTCCCAACAATTTATACAATTGACAATGCAGCGTATCCAATTTTCTCAATTCTGCAACTTCCCCCGCAACTGTTTGCAAATCACCGCGTGAAACCGGACCGGTTAAGGCACTCTCCAGTCCCCTCTTTATACTATTGTCCAAAGCTTCCACCGATAAAACCTTAACCATTTTTTCGATATGACTATCTGTAATTTCAGAAGCCTTAAGCAAATCAGTTCCCGCTTTCAACAGAGCTACCACATAATTACTCAGAAACACAGTGCCTGAGTGATAGATTCGCTTTTTATCTCTGCTGATCTGAAAAAAATCTCCTCCAATGCTCTCAAAAGCTCTTTTAAGATAACTTAACGCACTCTCATCCCCCTCACCTGCACAGGGGGTTCCGCTAAACCCCTGCACTGCTTTTACCGGATTGGCAAATGTTTTTACCGGATGAACTGAAGCCACATGGCAATTCAGTGAAATCAATGACTCAAATACTTCTGAAGTGTGATACCCGCTCAGGTGAAACACAAATCTCCCTTTGGGTAATTGTATCCGAAACAATTCCTCAGAGACCTTTCTTATCTGATCATCGGGAACTGAAATCATAATCGCATCACTTACACAAACCTCATCAACAGAAGTAAATACCTCACCACAGCCAATAAACTCAACCGCCTCCCGCGCAGCCCTTTCACATGTATCGTATACACCGGATATCTCAAATGCAGCACTTCTTTTCCAAAGCCTGCCGAGGGTTTTTCCCACCCTGCCCGCCCCCACAATTGTCAGTTTATCCATTCTCTTCAGAATACCTTTCCATAAAAATATTACCCGATTGGAGTTTTACAGAGTGCACCGGCATCATCCCTTACATATCTGGGTATTGCATACCCCGGAAGTTTTTCTCTTAGCTTTTGAACAATCTCTAACCCTCTGCCTTGATCCACTTCAAAATGAGAGGTCCCCCTTGCCCTATCGAGTTGGTGCAGGTAGTATGGAACAACCCCAGCGCTGAGCACCTCAGAGAAAAGCTCCCCGAGAGTTTCAGGGGTATCATTTATACCATTGAGCAAAACGGTTTGTGAAAACAACAACACCCCACTTTGCTTTAGTTGGCTTAAAACGTTTCTGCACTCCGTGCTTAACTCCCGTGAATGATTAACATGTAATACAAAAACACAGTTCTTAAGTTGTGAAAATTTTGAAATGATGTCGAAAAAAACGGCATCAAATCTCTGTGGCAGCATAACCGCAAGGCGGGAGTGGATGCGCAGTGTGGAAACGTTGGGTATCTGTTCAATCTCTTTTAAAAACTCTTCTAATTGAGTGTTTGACAAGAGCATCGGTTCCCCGCCACTGATCAGCACTTCAGTAATTTGTCTGTTTTTCTTTATATACTCAAATGCAGCTTCCCTTTCATCAGTGAAATACAAATTGGAAAGATTACGCCTGAAACAAAAACGACAATTCCCCAAACAGGACTGATTTAACAGAAAAAGAACCCTGTTTTTATACTTATGAATTAGTCCGGGAGCAACCATTGAAGAAATATCCCCAACAGCATCATCGACAAAATCTCTTACACTCCGGTTTTCTGCTTCTCTGGGCAAAATTTGTAAAAGCAGAGGATCATACCAATCTTTTTTCCTCATTTGCGCAACATAATGCTTTGAAACGGCAAATGGAAACTCCGGGGTTTTGATGATTTTTAAAGGTGAATCTTCCACCTTTAAATGGAGTCGATTCAAGAGTTCGTCAACAGAATAGATACAATGTTCAGAAAAATTTGTCATTTCTATCTTTAAGCCTTAAAATTGTGAGCTACAGATGAGTAAAATAGTAAATTGGGGAAATAATTCAGCCCTATATTGAAAACAAAAATCATAATTGCAAAAAGTCAGCTCTTCTGATTCAAACACAACGTGTGACGAAGTATAGTAGTATTAGGCCCATAATCCGGGATATTTAAAGCCTCTAAAAAATTGTTTTTCTTTGATAACCATAAAATCCCCAATAATTGAGTTGGTTTCATCTTTCCCCAAGCTCTCTCAGACCATAACACCAACTCCTGTTCCGCATGAATCCGCCCATCAGTCTTGTATTTGGTAACTGCAACACATTTTTTTTTGAACAGGAGAGCTGCAAGAGCTTATTTTTATACTCTTGTTCTATTTCAAACATTAAAGTAAGGGAAATTGCAGATGGGAACTGTAAGTACAAATGAGTTCAGAAAAAAACTTAAGGTGATAATGGATGGACAGCCATGGATTATTGTTGAAAATGATTTTATCAAACCAGGTAAGGGTCAGGCATTCAACAGAGTGAAACTTAAAAATCTTATCACCGGACGAGTTCTCGACCGTACTTTCAAATCTGGGGAAACAATAGAAACTGCTGACGTTACCAACGCGACAATGCAGTACTTATATGATGATGGAACAAACTACACATTCATGAACACAGAAAACTACGAACAGGTAGAGATATCAAAAGAGCAGCTGGCTGACGATGTGAAATATCTCAAGGAGGGTGTTGAATGTGAGGTTTCTTTCTGGAACGGACAGGTAATATCTGTAACCCCTCCCACATTTATGGAGTTTGAAATTACATATACAGAACCAGCAGTAAAAGGTGACACCGCCACCAATGTCACCAAAAAAGCTACAATCGACACCGGTTATGAAATTGATGTTCCGCTTTTTGTCACAGTTGGCAACAAAGTTAAAATCGACACCAGAACCGGTGAATATCTTGGCCGTGTATAACCGGTCTGATATCCTCATAACACCCGCTATATAATGGCAGATCAAAGCTTTACAGTTAAATCGGCCCTTTTAAGGGCCGATATGCTAAGACGGATCAGAGAATATTTCCACAACAAACATGTCCTTGAAGTGGAAACCCCGATCCTTTCCAGAGGCATATCCACAGACTGCCACCTGGATATATTCTCCACCTTCTTTCATCCTGATGGTTTCACAGAATCTCAACAAAGCACTCCCCTTTTCATGCAGACATCCCCGGAATTTTTCATGAAAAGGCTTCTGAGCAGCGGATTTCCCGATATCTATCAGATGTGCAAAGTATTTAGAAACGGTGAAAACGGAAATATTCACAATCCTGAATTTACTATGCTGGAATGGTACCGTCTAGATTTTTCAATGGAAGATTTCATCCGGGAAGCGGTTGAAATTTGCACCCTAATACTTGGGGAAAGGGAATGTGTGTCTCTGAGCTACAGAGAAATATTTAAGAAACACACTGGAATAGATCCCCTGAACACCAGCTTTGAAGACCTTCTATCTTTTTGTGAGAAACAAGGCAAATACCCGTCCCACTGCACATGCCTTTCAGATATGTTTAACTACATAATGAGTGAACACGTAGAGCCCCGGATGAATTCCGAGTCACTTTACGTAATCCATAATTTCCCTTCGGAACAGGCGGTTTTTGCAAAACTCAATCCCACCGATCCCAGAACAGCATTGCGCTTTGAATTGTACTATAAGGGAGTAGAGCTTTGTAATGGCTGGGAAGAACTTGCCGGAGAGAGTGGTGAGGTTAGGGCCCGCATGGAAAAAGAGAATGAACTGAGAAAGCAAAACGGCAAACCACTTCTCCCCGTTGATGAGAGATTTGTGGATTCTGCAGCATCTTTCCCCCCCTGCTCTGGTGCAGCTCTTGGGTTGGATCGCCTGGTAATGCTTGCAGCCGGTTCAAACAGCATTGATTCTGTAATGTCATTCACTTTGAAAGACTGCTGACAGCTACAACTACCAAAAAGAACAAATCCCGCTTACTGTATAAAGACTAAAATTTTACCCACACTTGCGTTAGCGACTTGAATTAGTGTGTAATTTTAGACATGGCTCCAGATATTTAGAAAAAAAATATTTTTTTTCTAAAGTTATGCCTGGGAAATACCGATATTAATAAGGGGAAGATGTAAGCTGGGCAAATTTGCCCTTCAGTACTAAACAGGGAGGTGCTTTATGATAGAAGGAGCACGCAATATTATCTCAGGTCAGACCAACAAAACGGTTGAAAGCCTGAAAAGAACTAATCGCGAATTAAAGAGTATACTGGAAAAACTCTCTAATGGCAGAAGAATAAACCGTGCATCAGACGATGCTTCAGGTCTTGCTGTATCTGAAGGATTTCAAAGCAGGATCAGAGGTTTTAAGATCGCCACCCGAAATATTGAAGATGCATTGTCTGCTCTTCAAACCGCAGACACTGTTGGCAAAAGTGTCACAGAACAACTCCAAAGGCAAAGGGAGCTGGCAATCACCGCCAGACAGGATACGCTAAGCGACAGAGACAGAGAAGCTCTCAATACTGAATACCAGGCTATCACCGAAGAGATCAACCGAACTATTTCTTCTGCCAGATTCAATCGTCAGTCAGTTGCAGATGGCAGGGAACTGGGATCCGGAAACGCCACGGTGCAAACAGGTCCTGAACAGGAAAACAATTTAAACCTGCCACAGATTGATCTCCTCACACCTGTGGGAGCCCTGGACACCACATCCCTGCTCACATCAGAAGATGCACAGGTGTCACTAACCACAATCGACTCAATCATTGAGCACATATCAAATCAAGCCAGTTCAGTAGGTGCAGCATTTAACTCCCTGCTTATAAACCGTAACACACTGGAAGTTGCGATGGTCAACACAGCTGCAGCCCAATCCATCATAGAAGATCAGGACATGGCAGAAGGCATAGCAAAGCTGGTCCAGCAATCACTTCTGGATGAGGGTTCTACAGCAGCTTTCAATCGGTTTCAGGAGATAAACAGAAACCAGATACTTGGATTTCTTCAAGGTTGATAAACAGGGATAAATATGAGCAGGAACCCAGAAATAGCTCAGCTTTATAACAGGATGCAGATAAGCACCAGTAGTAATCCCCACCTTATCTGCACCCTGCATCAAAAAATCCTGCTGCTTATCAAAAAGTTCTCAAAAACCAATAATCAGCAGCATATTATTACCGCACAGAATCTTCTCGCAACTCTCTCAATGTCACTGAAAGAAACAGATCAGATCTCTGTTCTTATACAGAATCTCTACTCTTATTGCTATGAGCTGCTGGAGAAAAAAAATACAGATTCACTGAATAACGCTGGCAGGGTGATAGAAATTCTGGAAGAGACTTTCAGTAGACTGTGCGGTACTAACACCACAGAAGATTGACATGATCAGAGAGAGGTGTTACTGTAACACTCCCCTCCCACAAAAAAACAAACTATCTGCTTCTAATCCGCCAGTCCAGAATACGCTCATTTGGCAAAGATTTCTCACGCAGAGCCCGGATTGTGTTTACATTAGATATGAGTATAGGGTAAAACTCCCCGGTTTCACCTCTTAGCTTTGTGGCAACTGTTTCTACCATTGATGTCGGAGCTGCCACATGCACAGAAACCCTGTCGGATTTGGAGTTGTCATCTTCAAGAACGATCACATAATCATTTATCCCCTCAACCTCATCCAGGGTATTTATAAGTGTTAGAGGGTATATAAATTTGCCCGATTTCCTGATGAGCTGTTCTTTTCTCCCAAGCACCGGCCCGATTCTAAAGGAATTTCTGCCACAAGCACAATTCCCTGAGATTTTGAAACTGATATCACCGCTCTTATATCTCAGTAAAGGCATCCCCTCCACACCAAGCGGTGTTAGGACAAGTTCACCTGGAGTTCCATCCGCAACCGGGTTACCATCCAGATCAACAATTTCGGGGTAAAGCAATTCTGGGATTACATGAAGCCCACTGCTTTGCGGACAGTCACAAAACGGTGCAGATATTTCAGTGGTATTATAGATTGAGAAAACGGAAGCACCCCAAATCCTCTCCATCTCCAAAGCTATGGAGTTTAATTCCATAGACTGGGTTCTTATACTCTCTCTTGTACAAACAAGTTTTTTAACAGAACTGTTCACAGTACTGTACCCTGTTTTCTCAAGCTCAACACCAAGTGATTTCAATGTTGAGGGCTCACCAATTATCACATCAGGTTGTAAATTATCAAGATAGTATTTGAGTTTTTCGCCAGAAACACCTATCCCTGCGCGAACAGCGTTGGCTCCCAGGGCCACAAGCCCCCTGTAACATGCCATAGCAAGAAAACAGGGAGATTCAAGCCCTGTCATTATGAGAACGGTGTCATCCTTAGATATACCGCAGCGATGGAAGGAAAGGGCATTACCATAGGCAAGACGTTCAAGGTCATTTTTTGTGAAAGGAAATTGTTTCATCTTTCCTTTGCCCGCAGAGCTCACGACAGTCTCTACAATGCTTTCATTTGAAACCGCTCTAAAATCATTGTAATTGGAGCAGAGAGTTTTCCTATCAACAAAAGGGATTTTGGAGAAATCCTCAGGAGTCTCAATTGCCTTTGGATCTAAACCATTAAGTAAATCGCGGTAATGAGGAGATATTTCAATGAGATGCGCTATATGATTTCGTAAAGCTCTTAATGTCTTTGAAATGATCTGTTCTTCGGAAAGAAACTCCCAGGAAAAATCAGGATTGAAAAGCAATGAAGTACCCCCGAAAAGAGAGATGATGTAGTACAGAGTGCTCTAAACTCACTTGTGTTTAAAATACTTTTTCTCTTTGCTGCATCAAAGTTATTAATATTTGCACTGGCGATTACTTTTTCCCTGCTTTATCGGGGCCATCGTGCAAGCTCCCGCATACTTACGACCTGAGTTTTTGAAATGATAAGATGGTCCAGAAGGGGGATTTCGAGCAGTTTTCCCACAGTGAAAAGCCTCTCAGTTATAAGCCAGTCAGCCTCCGAGGGGTTTAGCCCCCCACCGGGATGATTATGAGCCAGGATATACGATGCAGCACCGCATTTCATAGCCCTCTCCATTACGGTTCTGGGATAAACCGCGCACTGATTGACAGTCCCTTCGCATAGTATTTCGGTTTGAATGATATGGTTTGAGCTGTCCATAAACAGAGCAGCCACATATTCCTCTCGCCTGTGACCAAAGTTAAATCTGAAATACTCCTCAACGTCACGACGATGAGAGATAACAGGCTGCTGCTGATAACGTTGCTGAAGACAAACTGCCATGACATCCCTGATCAGGGTAAGCAGTGCTGCGGATCTGAGCCCCAGCCCCTTTACCACTGCCAAATCAGCCGCTGGCATATTTACAATCTTACTGATAGTCCCGTAGCGGTTTAACAGTTCCCTTGCGATGGGCTTGGTGTCTTTGCGGGGAATTACAAAAGTTAAAAGCAATTCTACCATTTCATGATCATGAAAGCCTGACAACCCAGCCTTCAGATATCTCTCAAGCAACCGCTTGCGATGACCGTTGGAGGAGACTTCCCCACGGGCATCAGAGGGCTCTTTGTAGCTGTGGGCTACACCGGCAGGAACCCCTTGATTTTTAAATGTGTTGGACATTATAAGCTCTCTTTGATAAAATCGTGTTCTGATTTTAACTTACAAGAGAAATGGATCGGGAGTAAATTTTAGAGAGATAAAAAGAGAATTACCTGAATACCCCTTGAGGATATTCAGGTACTTGAAAATCAGCTATGCGGGAGATGAGAAGTTATTACCACTCCAACGAGAGACCAGCAGCAGTAATTCCCGCTCCAACAGTACAGAAAATGACCTTATCACCCTTCTGCAGCCCTTTTTCGATTTCCGAAAGAGCTATAGGGATGCTTGCACTTGATGTATTCCCAACTCTGTCGATGTTGAGATAAAACCGTTCAAATGATATGCCGCTCTTTCTGGCTGCAGCTTTTATGATTCTTCCGTTTGCCTGATGTGGAACCACCCACCTGACATCCTGGGGCTGCCAGTTACTTTTAACCACAAGTTCTCGCACGAGTGATGAGAAACTTTCAGTAGCAAATCTAAAGAGCGCTTTTCCGTCAAGGCGCACCCAGGGATCAAAATCAGCGGAATTGTCCGGCACTTCGTAGCCGGGATAGTGCCGCCTTGCCATGTGAAGCCCGTCACTGTCAGCACTTAAAATTTCCTGTTTTATGATATGGCCGGATCTCGAGCCAGAAACAACAGTCGCACCTGCCCCATCTCCGAAAAGGAAATAGGTGTCTTTATCATTTTTATCAAGCACCCTGGACTGCATATCAACAGCAGTTACAAGTACATTATCGGCTACACCGGAGAGGATTAACCCCTTGGCGGTGGATATGGCATAGAGCCAGCCAGAACATGCTGCATTGAGGTCAAAGGCAGGCACGCCCCTTATACCCAGCATACCCTGAAGAATACATGCGGTTGAAGGCATAACCACATCGGGGGTTGTGGTGGAGACCACTATTGCCCCTATATCTTTAGTTGACAGGCCCGATTCTTCGATTGCTTTTAGTGATGCCTGGTAAGCCATATCTGAAGGTTTCTCTTCACTTGAGGCCCACCGTCTCTCTTTTATCCCGGTAACTCCGTATATGTAGTCTTCTGTTATATTGGGAAATTCCGACAGAAGCTCATCTGTTTTTACCACACGGGTGGGCAGATAGGTGCCAAACCCAAGCATAGAGATCTCTCTTGGAGCAGAGTGTACCGCTGCCTTAGGGGTCAATTCCATTTTTTGTGGATTCGCAGATTCCTCCTGCTTAACCTCCTGTTTTTCTCCGCTACCCGCCTGTGAATTCTCATGCATGGAGGGATCAGAGGTTGTAATCTCCATAACCGGATTTTCAAAAGGAACAGATGCACCCTCGTTATAAAGCAGTTTCTCAACCTTCCCCTCACAGGGAGCTTCAAAATCAAAGGTGGATTTAGCACTCTCAACTTCAGCAAGAATCTGATCTTTTTTAAAGGTATCGCCTTCGCTTACCAACCAGCGTATAATGGTAGCTTCAGTTTCTGCTGCAGCCTGTGCCGGTAAGTGTAAGACAGTATTAAAAGATGTCATTTTAAGTTGCCTCTCCTAGTATCTTTTCAATCGCACACCTTATTCTTTCCTGACCTGGCAAATAGGTGTATTCCAACTCTTTAGCAAAGGGAACTGGTGTATCCGGAGCACTCACTTTTACCGGAGCACACTTTAAAGAACTGAAACATCTCTGAACAGCAAGAGAAATAAACCGGTCACCTAACCCGGCGGTTTCTCCGCTCTCCTGAATAACAAGTAACCTTCCGGTCGCTTCAATTGATTTCAATACCGGTTCAAAGTTTAATGGGTTTAATATAAATGGATTCCATACCGAAGCGGAATAGTTATTGTTATTAACGACTTTTAGTGCCTGCTCTACCATCGCTCCCATAGCAACGATAGTCAGATCTTCACCCTGGGTATACTGTCTTGGGCGAAACACCTCAGAGATATCTCCCTTAAATTCTATATCTCCCTGATTACCCCAGTAGAGAAGCTTATGCTCCAAAACGATACAGGGATTAGGATCGTAAAAGCCAGCAAGTATTGCTTCATATGTCTCTTGTGGAGTAACAGGATAGAGAAGTTTAATACCCGGAAACCGTGTCCAGAGTCCATCATATTCTGCAGAATGAAATGCCCCCAGAGTTATCCCTCCCCCACAGGGCATCCGGAAAAGAATAGGAGCGCTTTTTCCCGTTCTGTAAAACCAGGTTCCTGAGTTCAGGGCGACCTGAGTAACCGCTTCGGTGGAAAAATCCGCAAACTGAAACTCCATAACCGGCCTGGTGTTAACCTGCGAAGCTCCAAGGCAGAACCCGGCAGTACCGGACTCACATATCGGAAAATCAAGGACACGATCAGGGCCATGTTTTTTTATCAACCCCTTACAGGTTTTGAAGGCAGACCCATACTCACCTATATCCTGTCCACAGATAAATGCATCTGAATTGCTGGTAAGTATATGATCAAGAGCTGTGTTAATTGCATTTAAATTCCTCACCTGTTTTGCACTGAAAGGTGAGATCTTTGGAATTTCAGCACTACAGAATACCACCTGAGGGGGCGTGGTTGGATTGGGTCTTGAACATGCAACAGCTCTGCTTGTCAGAGTGTCGGTTTCCTCTGTGATTTGCTTTTCAAGATCACACAGCTCCTCTTCTGAAACAATTCCCTCTGCGAGAATCTTTTCCCTTACAGCAGGAACTGGATCGAGCTTGAGAATTCTCTCTTTCTCCTGGTCGCTGATATAATCACAGGTATCGTAGACCGCATGCCCTTCAAGACGTATCGTTTTGGCCTCAATCAATACCGGGTGAGGATTCTCAGCCATCTCCCTGAGAGAATCGGTCACAGCACTGTATACTTCCCATGGGTCGAGCCCGTTGATGGTTTTCCCCGGTATTCCATAGCCGGATGCCCTGTCGGAAATGTTTTTACATTTGAATTGTTTTTGAGTTGGGGTGGAAAATGCGTAATTATTGTTTTGGACAATAAACACTACCGGCACATTTTGTACAGAAGCCAAATTCAAAGCCTCATGGAAGTCCCCTGTGCTGGCGCCGCCATCCCCTATCGCGGTGATACCGTAAATCTCTTCTCCGTTTTTACGTCCTGCCCATACACCTCCAACCGTAAGGGGGAGCATACCACCCAGATGACTTATCATGGGAAACCGCCGGTTCAGCGCATCCCCATGGTGGACATTACCCTCTCTGCCATGTGTGGGACTGTCAGCATTTGCCAGGTGCTGGCAAATAAGGGAATAGGGGTTAGCTCCGGCCACCAGATGTGATCCCAGATCACGGTGAAGCAGAGACAAAATATCTTTTCCAGACCGGAAGGGTAGGGCCATCCCCACAGCAGTAGCTTCATTCCCTTTACTCATTACAACAGTACCCTTAACCATCCCCTTGCGAAACAGTTCCTTAATTTTATTGTCGATAAGACGGGTAAGGAACATAAAGGGGTAAGCCTTTAAATATAGCTGCTCTCGGGACAACAGATCCGGAAATCGGGGCACGTTACTCTGCATTGTTTTAATACAGCTCTGATCGGAATTAGTTAATACTGAGATATATCCTCCCAGGTAGAACATTTCAGATAATAATTGGATTATCTACAATTAGTTGTATTCAAAATAATAAAATTTTTGAGCAAGTAAGATAATTTTATAAATTTCACACCTAGAGTAACTTAAGTTCATATTTTACCAGCTCCCATATCTTGGCAATAATGCCCTCTTTTTTAATGTGACAGCCCTGATTTCCTTTACAGGGAGACAAAAAACCTGAAAAAAAAATTAAAATATGCTTAGAGAGAGATTTTTTGGCATATATATTGTTTATGTTACTGTTTCTATAAATTATAGACAAAAATGTAACCAGGGGGGGGACAATGAGTAAAAAAGTAAAAATCGCTTTATTCGATTCCAAACCTTACGACCAGGAGTTTTTCGATACAATAAACCAAAAGTATGGTTATGAAATTCAGTATTTCCCCAATCGCCTTAGTTCCGAAACAGTTGCCCTTGCCAGAGATTTTGATACAATCTGCGCATTCGTGAACGACAATATCGATGCAAAAGTAATCACCCAGCTTCATGAAAGTGGTACAAAACTCATAGCTCTGCGCTGTGCCGGATACAACAATGTTGATCTCAACTCTGCCTACGGAAAAATCCACGTTGTACGTGTGCCGGCATATTCACCCTATGCAGTGGCAGAACATGCTGTTGCTCTGATGCTCTCTCTGAACCGCAAAACTCATAAAGCATATTTTCGCACCCGCGATCACAACTTCTCCCTTAATGGACTTCTTGGCTTCGATATGCATAGCAAAACTGCAGGAATCGTAGGAACCGGGAAAATCGGAAAAGTCGCCATCGATATCCTTAAAGGATTTGGGATGAAAATACTCGCTTTCGATGTATATCCCGATCAGCAATTCGCAGAAAAAAATGGAGTGGAATACACTGATCTGGACACACTATACAAACAGAGTGACATTATTTCTCTCCATTGCCCGCTGACTCCGGAAAATGTATACATGATCAATTCTGATTCCATTTCAAAAATGAAAGATGGAGTGATGATCATTAATACCGGGCGGGGTAAGCTTATAAACTCCAAAGATCTGATCGATGGACTCAAGGCTAAAAAGATCGGCTCTGCAGGACTCGATGTGTACGAGGAAGAAGGAGACTACTTCTTCGAGGACTTCTCGGCAGAAGCTATAAGTGATGATGTGCTTGCGCGATTGCTATCTTTTCCAAATGTGCTGGTAACTTCACACCAGGCTTTTTTCACTCATGAAGCATTGGATAAAATCGCTCTGACCACTCTGGAAAATATCAGAAATTACCACGAAGAGGGACATCTACCTAACGAAATCTGCTATCACTGTAACGGTGAGGGGTGTAAGCGAAAGGAATCGGGACGCTGTTTTTAAACTCCAATAAAGAGGTGGTATGATTCGTTTCATACCACCTATATTAATCTTTTATTTCCCCCATTCCCCTCTACACCAGAACCAATCCGCACCCATCAGCTCACCTATTCTTTACCGAAAACTTCATATTTGATTGACTGCAAGAGAAATGTAAGATTATTTTGATAACGGTAGAAGTTTAGACTACATTAAAGTTAGCCACACCATCTCAGGGGTACTAATTTGAAAAACTTAATAGCAGTGAACATGAAAAACATGCTTATGGTTATACTGACAGTTGTGTCCTTTGCTCATGGGATGTACTTTATTCAGATTAAAGCATCTACGGATTTGGATTCAGTCTTGACTGCCTCAGCTGTTTACAGGGAAAAAGCTGTACCGTTTGTAATTTCAGAAACGATAAGCAGTGATGAGGTATTTTACCGTCTGAGGTTAGGGGGCTTTGCCAACAGAGAGGATGCCCAAAAACTTTCTGATTTTCTCAGCCTCCAGGACGTCTGGATTGTTCACGATGAAACAGCGCCAGCTGACAGAATCATAAAAGAGGTTTTCTTAGAACGGATCAACTTCTGTATTCCCCCTTCGATTGCGTATTATCAGGATTTTGACCTTATCTGTCTATACGATAACAAAAGGGGGTTTGAAGCAGCAAGGGCACCGGGAGACCTTTATCTTTTCTCCGGGGCACACAGAAGGCTTCAAAAAGTAACGGGAGTAACGGGCTTTATACCTAAACGCAACTCAGTCATTCTGGGAATACCTCAACTGATTGCCGGACCCGAAATAGAGCATTTCAGCCCGCAATCACCTGAGATAAAGAGTATTGCTGAACAGTATCATCTTCCAGTTGAACTTGTATTGGAAAACAAGCAATACTTTGAAGCATTTATGAGCACCAAAATAAATATCGAACATGAACTTGACCTGACCAGCGGAGAAATCATTCCGCACTACAGAGTTGGTTGTGATTTCTATGACAATGATGAAAGCTGTGTAAGAGTGAAAAGCTATATTGAACCGGGAAGAGGTCCCGTTGGTAATGGGAGCCTCAACACAATATGCATGGAATATTTTGCATGTAGTGCTAACTATTTAACTCCAGGTGAGCATATTGAGGGGCAAAACGTGGTTGTCCTTACTTTACCGGACAAAAATCAGTCTTTTACATTTTTTGCATTGCTTTTTAAATAGGCAGCAGCCAAAATCAGTTGTGGCCCCTTATTCTTTCCACAACATTCTTTAAACTGTCGATACAGTCATCAACTTCCTCCTTCGTATTTGAAAAACCCAAAGAGAATCTCACAGCGCATGCAGCTTCCTGGTAACGTCTCCCCAACGCAAGCACCACCGCAGACGGATCCACACTCCCAGACTGACAGGCTGATCCGCCGGAGATGCATATTCCCTCCTGATCCAGTGCAGCAACTAAAACCTGTGTTTCCACCCCACTAAATGAGAGATTGATGGTACCGGGAATTCTCCTTCCGGAATCACCATTCCTTATTACTTCATTGATTTCAGCCACTATCCGGCTGTACATATACTCTGTTAAACTGAAAAGCTTTTCAGAGTTTTCCTTCATTCTGTTACAACATATCTCTGCAGCCGTTACAAACCCCAAAACAGCCGGCAAATTCTGTGTCCCCGGCCTTATGTTTCTCTCCTGATGCCCCCCGAAAAAAATCGGATCGATTTTTATTCCTCTACGCACATACAACACCCCAACACCCTTTGGACCATTTACCTTGTGAGATGATAGTGAAAGCAGATCAATTTTCGATCTCTTCACATCCAAAGGGATTTTTCCCAAAGCCTGAACCGCATCACAGTGAAAAACTGCGTTAGCACCGGCTGAAACAATTTCACCTATTTCATCTATTGGCTGAAGTGTTCCGATTTCGTTATTAGCTGCCATCACCGATACAAGACAGGTATTTTTATTTATCTTTTCCGACAATACAGTTGTATTGATTATACCCGAGTTGTCAACTTCAATCGCATGACATTTCCGCCCCAGAGACTGCAGGTGCAATGCAGGAGCCATAACCGCCGGATGCTCGATTGCAGAATAAACCATCTCCTTATCCGAATGAAGATTCATTATCCCAAACAGCGCCAAATTATCAGATTCTGTACCACCCGAGGTAAAATAGATCTCATCCGCAGATGCATTAATTAGACCTGCAACTCTCTCTCTTGCACGCTCAAGCTCTGCAAATGCCTTTCTTCCACAGCAATGGATTGAAGAGGGATTGCCCCAGTAGCTCTCCATCGCCTCCTCTACAACAGCTCTCACTTCAGGCAACACAGGTGTCGTGGCATTATGGTCGAAATATATCATCAAATCTCCGGTTGTTATCCTCAAAACTGAAAAGGGTCAAAAAATGCAGGAAAAATACTATTAAAAATAACAACAGGATCAGGAAATAGCCCAGTTTTCCTGGTAAGGGAAGCTTTTTTATTCACAGTTCAGCTTTCATTTTTTGTTTCATAATACCTTACCCGCTCCTTTTTGTATTCTTTCATTGTGGGTAGCTCACAGTACATTTCCAACTTTTGTTCCCTGGCGATTCTTTCAATAACACCACGGCAGTGATCTGCAGAACATCCGTGAACCATAGTATATATAGAATATGGCCACCCGCTGTTTGGTAAACGCTCATAGCAGTGACTTACCTCCGGAACCGCTGCGGCATAAGAACCGAAACGGTCTCTGTGTTCTTGATCAACTGACCAAACAACCAGTATGTTAGCCCTGTAACCCGCCTTTACAGGGTGTAATATGGCAGATACCCGCCTGATAACACCTTGTTTAAGGTAATTTTCAATCTGGGAGACAATGTTTTCCTGTGATTTGCCAAGAACCTGTGCAGCATGGCTGAAAGGCTCTTCTGTGAGAGGAAGGTCATTCTGAAGCTCTCTGATAAATTCAGTATCAACAGGGTCCGGAGTGATATCAGTTGAAAGCGTTGAGGGGTCCGACTGTGAAGATTGGCTGACTCCTTGACCCATTTTTAGTTTCAGACCTATGCCAAAGGTTTTCACTGCAGGAAGATATAGCCACTTACCCACACCAGCCTCATCAGCCAGATAAGCTATCTTTTTTTTTAGATCTACTCTTTTGGGGCTGGTAAGCGTAAACCACAGATTGTAGTAGTTGTCTCTTAGGTAGTTGTGACTAACCCCTGGAAGAGCATTCAGGATAGTTGCTGTTTTTTCTGTATCCGATTTATCTGTACGGAACGCAGCCAGGGTGCTGTGATACCCGATCATAGAGGAATTGAATACAGGACCGATGCACCTGATAACACCCCTTTTTTTTAATACTTCGATTCTCTGCAGAACCTCTGCTGTTTGGCACCCGATTGCCTGGGCTATACAGCGGAAAGGTTCTGTTGTTATGGGGAAATCATACTGCAGAATATCAAGTAAATGTCTGTCTGTTGAATCCAGACTATCAGCTTCACTTTTATGAGCCGGCTTAATACCCTCCCCCTTTTATAACAGTTTCAACCTGTTTAACGGTACGGTCGATGTCTTCATCTGTATGTGCATAAGACACAAATGAGGCTTCAAACTGAGACGGAGAGAGATAAATTCCTCTTGAAAGCAGCTGATGAAAAAATGATGCATACTTTTCTGTGTCACAACTGCTGACATCGTTATAGTTGCGTACCTCTTTTCTTTGGGTAAAAAAGGTTGTGATCATTGAACCCACTCTGTTTATTGTAACCGGAACCCGTGCATTTTGGAAAACCTCAAGCAGCCCCTTGTGAAGACGCTGTGATTTTTCCTCCATAACCTGGTAAAAACCGGGGATACTTTCAATGGTGCGCAATACGGCTATACCAGCTGCAGTGGCCAAAGGATTTCCAGAGAGGGTTCCCGCCTGATAAACCGGTCCGCTTGGGGCGATCATTTCCATTATTTCTTTTTTTCCACCATAAGCCCCAACTGGTAAACCACCTCCTATAATTTTACCGAAAGTGGTAAGATCTGGTTTTATGTCAAAGAGTTGCTGAGCACCGCCTCTGGCCAATCTGAACCCGGTCATAACTTCATCAAACACCAGTAAGGCACCATATTTTCTGGTTATATTCCGCAACCCCTCCAAAAAGCCCTTATCGGGAGCAATCACACCCATATTCCCGGAAACCGGTTCAACGAAAAGGGCTGCGATATTGTCCCCGTGTTTACTGAAAATCTCTTCAACAGAAGAGAGATCATTGTACCTGGCAACAAGAGTTTCTGAAGCGGTGTTTTTTGTCACCCCGGGACTGTTTGGAATCCCCAGAGTTGCCGCTCCTGAGCCCGCGGAAATAAGGAAACTATCGCCATGGCCATGGTATGAACCTTCAAATTTTACAAGAAGGTTTTTTCCGGTATATCCCCTTGCAAGCCTAAGTGCGCTCATGGTTGCCTCAGTGCCGGAGTTAACCAGTCTCACCATGTCAACCGATGGGACAAACCGGGTGATCAGCTCGGCAAGTTCGCTTTCAGCCTCTGTCGGTGCCCCGAAACTGGTCCCTCTTTGTGCCGCTTTGATCACAGCCTCCACAACGGCTTCACAGCTATGTCCCAGAATCATAGGCCCCCAGGAGGCCACATAATCTACATAGCTGTTGCCATCGATATCCTCCACATAAGCACTCTTTGCAGATTTAATATACAAGGGGCTGCCCCCTACACTCCTGAAAGAACGAACCGGAGAGTTTACCCCTCCCGGAATAAACTGTACAGCTCTTTTCGATGCTTCAGCGCTCTTAGCGATTTCATACATAAAAACTCTCTCCTGTTGACTCACGTTTTAGATGCTTTGGGACGATATAGACAGAAAGGTTCCTCGGCAAAACAGTCCCCGTTTACAGAGAGCCCACGCGCCCTGCACCCACCACAAATTTTCCAGTATTCGCACAACCCGCATTTCCCCTTATAGCTCTCAATGGAGCGAATGCGCTTAAAGAAAGGGGAACTGTTCCATATTGATCTGAAATCAAAACCGCCGGGCCTAAGCTCTCCTGCAGACCTGTCGAGAAATCCGCAAATCTGAACCACACCCCTGTGCGAAATAAAAGCAAAACCATGGCCACCCAAACACCCCCTGGTAATTGTGCCACGGACTGATGACCCGGTTAAACCTCTCTGTGCGCAAATCCTGGAGTAATGGGGGGCACAGGTGGGTTTGATATCAATATTAGATTTTATACTTTGCTCACAAATCCGCTTAAGAACCCCTTCATACTCCCGGGCAGAAAGAGTGTAGCCGGTAAGTTCTTTTGCCCTGCCGGTGGGGACCAGAAGAAACGGGTGAAAGGATACCGCCCCCTGCTCTTCTGCAAGGCGAAGTAACCCCGGAAGATCATCCATGTTCATACGTGTGATTGTGGAGTTTATCTGAAACTCAAGCCCCGCTCCCCGCACCGCTTTAAACACCCTGATCATCGCTTCAAAAGCCCCGCTTACCCCCCTGAAGAAATCGTGTTTCTCAGGGAAAGGTGAATCGATACTCAGGCTGATACGCTCAACACCAGAACGTTTCAACTTCTTACACAAATCTCTGTTGAGAGAGGGGGAACAGGAAGCCATCACCATCTTGAGACCCAGGGATCTCCCAAATTCAATAATATGGAATATATCCTCTCTGAGTAAGGGCTCTCCGCCAGTCAGAATGATTATTGGTTTAGAAAACGAAGCGATATTCTCCAGCAGTTTTTCGCATTCCTCAGTGGTCAGTTCATCAGAATACAGTCCATCCCTTGCAGAGGCTCTGCAATGAAGGCATTTAAATTTACAGCTTCGCGTCACCTCCCAAGCTATGAGCCTCACAGGAGGAGAGGATCTGCTATGTTCAACTTTTATTCCCCTCTTCTCCAAAGCGCACTATCCAGATTAGGAGTTGAGAATTTTTGCAGCTTCAATGGCGTAATAGGTGATAATTATATCCGCACCAGCTCTTTTAATTGAAGTCAGCACCTCCATCATCGCCTTGTGTTCATCAAGCCATCCGTTCTGAGCCGCAGCTTTAATCATCGAATACTCACCACTTACACTGTACGCGGCCACCGGGGCATCAAATCCCTCCCTGACCCTTCTTATAATGTCCAGATATGCCAGAGCAGGCTTTATCATGATGATATCCGCCCCCTCGTGAAGATCAAGTGCGGCTTCGCGCATAGCCTCTCTGCCATTTGCACTATCCATTTGATAGGTACTTCTGTCCCCATGTGCAAGTGAGGTGCAGACCGCATCCCTGAAGGGACCGTAAAATGCCGAGGCATACTTGGCAGAATAAGACATAATAGGAATTTCGGTATGTCCGTTGCAATCGAGGCAGTTTCGGATTATCCCCACACGCCCATCCATCATATCACTTGGAGCCACCATATCACACCCCGCTTCAACATGGGACAAAGCCTGACGGGAGAGAATTTCCACCGCAGAATCATTATCCACCTTTCCCTCAACAAGTGGACCGCAATGACCATGACTGGTGTATTCACAATTGCACACATCGGTTATAACAATCATACCAGGCAGCTGTTTCTTTATGGCTGCTACCGCTCTCTGTACTACCCCACTCTTATCATAACCGGAGCTGCCCCTTTCATCTTTATAGTCTGGTATCCCAAAAAGCAGTACCGCCCTTATACCTGCATCCATTGCGATCCTGCACTGCTCTATAATCTGATCTGCAGAAAATCTATAAAGACCAGGCATAGATTTTACAGGTTCCCTGATCTTCTCCCCCGAACGAACAAACAGGGGAAGTACAAAACTCTCAGGGGATAAGCTGGTTTCCCGAACCAGTGCCCGAATTGAACTACTCTGACGAAGCCTTCTCAGGCGGGTCAGGGGAAATGTCATCTGAAAACCTCCGGAAACGAGAAATATTAACCCTCAATATAAAACATTACGCAAACTTATTTTTTCAAAAAAAAAGAGATTAAACTCTTACTGAAATTTCCTCATCGGTAAGAAAACAGGCTGGATCCTGTGCCCAGATATCATTATAGACAGCCTCTGCCCTTGCCCTGAAATTACCGTTGCATATATCCTTCCACACACATGAGCCACACCGCCCTTTCAGAAATAATTTTCTATCCCTTAGGGGAGAAAGAAGAGGATGAGCACTGTCACTCCAGATAGAACTGAAAGGCCGCTGCCTGATATTTCCCAGTGGGCGTGTTCTCCAAAACTGATCGGCATAAACACTGCCATCCCAGGAAATACAACCGATTGCCACACCGGAATTGTTCCCCCCGTTAAGCTGCAGCAGCTTCAGTGCAGGTTCTGCCAGAGGTGAGTTCTCGCGTCTAAGGCGCAGATAGAGATAAACCCCGTCTGCATGATTATCGACCGTAAGCACCTCTTTGGAGATATTGCGGAAATGAAAATCTGCCGTTTTGTCTATTATAAGATTCACAATATTTCGGGTCTGCTCATGACTCAGATCGTCCCCTGAAAGGCTGCTTGCCCTACCACTGTACACAAGATGATAAAAACATACCCTGGGAATATTTTCCTTCTCCAGAAGATCGAATATGGATGGGACATCTGTGTAATTGTGTTTGTTTAAAGTAAACCGAAGCCCCACCTTGACTCCTGCATCTCTGCAGTTTCTTATCCCATTGAGAGCAGCATCAAAAGCCCCATTGACACCCCTGAATGAATCATTTGTGCTTTCAATCCCATCCAGACTCACCCCCACATAGGAGAGTTCACATTTTTTAAGCTCCGAGGCGACTTGCGCAGTGATAAGGGTCCCGTTTGTAGAGAGTGCTGCCCGCATTCCCGCTTTTTTCGCGTATCTTATGAGATGAAACAAATCCGGTCTTAAAAGTGGCTCTCCGCCTGAAAACAACAACACCGGAGATCCATACCTGGCAAGATCACTGATCATCTCCTCAGCCTGAGCAGTTGAAAGCTCCTCATAGCTTCCGCAGTCAGAATTCGAATAACAGTGTCTGCAACTAAGATTACATCTTCTGGTCACGTTCCAGACCACCACCGGACGTTTATCGGCCGCAAACTGAAGAAGATGCGGTGGAGTTTTGGCCCCCCTGCCATATCTCAAAGCTTCGGAAGGATCCACCGTTGCGCAGTACAGTCTCGATATTCCGATCATCGGGTATAATACTCCTCTATTGCCTGCACCAGACCATCCATTGTGTGCTCTTTTGCCTCTACGGTTGGAGTTACTCCATATTGTTTCATGGTTGAAGAGGTAATGGGGCCGATACTTGCACCTCTAAGCTTGTGGGGCAAAATTTCATGGTTTGACCCTCTTAGAAGATTAAACAGGTTTAGGAAAGTTGAAGAACTTGAGAAAAGTATCAGATCGTAGTGGTCTTTTACAATTTTCTCTATAATGCTTTGATCTGCATTTCCGCAAGTTGTCTCGTAGGCCGGAACTACTCTTACGGCCGCTCCCCAGGAGCGCAGTGTTTCGGGAAGAATATCACGGGCTTTGAGGGCCCGTGGAAGCAGTACGTTTTTCCCGCAGAAAGCAGATCGATCCGTTTTCAGCTCTTCGATGAGCCCTTCGGCAAGAGCACTCCGGGCAGTCACCTCCACTTTCAGATTAAACTCCTCCACAGCCTCTCTTGTTGCCGGTCCGATACATGCTATACGACAGTTTCCCAAAGCTCTGATATCTTTACTGATCTCAAGAAACAGTTTAAAAAAAGCCCTGACCCCATTGGCACTTGTAAAAATAAGCCAATCATACTCCCCTACTTTTTTCACCGCATCTTCAAGCTCACTTTTTCTGCCAAAATGCGAAATGTTTATTAAAGGAAACTCAATCACATCAGCACCAAGCGCGCCCAGCTTATCGGTCATCACAGGGGCCTGTTCAGGGGATCTGGTATTGATTATAGTTTTTCCAAAGAGCGGTTTCCTTTCAAACCAGCAGAGTTTGTTTCTCAGTTCAACCACATTACCGATGATAATAACCGCAGGGGGTTTCAGAGCCGCTTCTTCTACACACTTTTCTATTGAGGAGAGAGTTGAGGTGACAACTTTCTGATACGGCATAGTGCCCCACATCACAACAGCAGCAGGTGTATCAGCGCTGCGACCGTGTGCAATCAGTTTCTGCACAATTGATTTAAGGTTACCTACTCCCATGTAAAAGACGAGCGTATCCACACCTCTGGCCAGGTAATTGTAGTCTATACTGCTCTTTTCCTTATTCGGGTCTTCGTGACCGGTAATAAAAGCGACACTGGAGGCTTTTTCCCGATGAGTTACCGGTATTCCCGCATAGGCTGCGGAAGCTATACCGGCAGTGACACCCGGGACAATCTCAAAATCCATCCCAGCTTCAAACAGCGCCACACACTCCTCTCCTCCACGGCCAAACACAAACGGATCTCCCCCTTTGAGCCTTGCAACCAAAGCCCCCTGTTTTGCCTTCTCTATTAGGATAGAGTTGATCTTTTGCTGTGTCACAGTGTGTTTCCCCGCCAGCTTTCCCACATAGATCTTCTCAGCTTTCCGGTCCACCATTTCAAGCAACCGGGGAGAAGCCAGATAATCGTATACCACCACATCTGCCACCCGGAGGACCTGAGCGGCTTTTACCGTTATAAGTGAAGGATCACCGGGTCCGGCTCCCAGGAGATACACCTTCCCCTTTTTTTTATCCATCGACAGAAATTCCTTTTTCGATACAGAGCTTCTGGATTCTGCGAGCAAGAATCTCACCAACAGGTTTATTCTCGCCGTGTCTGGTCTCACAGCTTAGCCTGACCACTTCAGCAGTGTTTGGATCTCCAACCAAAGCCTCAATGGCTATCCCCTCTTTGTTTACTCTGGAAAGTGCGGCAATGGCCGCAGTACACCCCCCGCCGATACACTTAAGAAAATCTCTTTCACAACTGGCCTCTGTCATTGCGCGCTTATCATTTATACTTTCAGCAACCGCAAGCGTCTGCAGGTCAGTTTTGCGGCACTCCAGTGCAAGAATCCCCTGTCCGGGTGCAGGCAGACAACGGGAGGGGTCAAGAACAAAACTTGGGGAGTAATCTACGCCAAGGCGTCTTAGTCCCGCCTCGGCCAGCACAATTGCATCATACTGCCCCCGCTTTAATTTGTCGAGTCTGGTGTTTACATTACCACGCAGATCCTTAAACCGGAAATCTTCCCTGATATTTTTAAGCTGAACCATTCTCCTCACACTACTGGTACCCACCACAGCCCCTTTACGTATAGTGTCCACACTGGTACCATCAGATGAAATGAACAGATCAAAAGGACTCTCCCGCTGAGGGAAAGAAACAACAGAGAGATCATCATGACTCTCAATGGGCATATCCTTAAGGCTATGCACCGCAAGATCGGCTTTAGAATCGATAAGCGCCTGCTGGATTTCCTTGACAAAAACACCTGTACCCCGAAAGGAATAAAGCGGCTTGTCGGTCACTCTGTCACCGGTAGTGCTGAAAGTGACTACTTCAAACCTGAATTCAGGATTCTCCCTTTGCAAAGAGGATACCACCAGTTCAGTCTGCTTTAAAGCCAATGCACTGGAGCGGGTTGCCACTTTTATTATTTTTCCCAATCCCTTAATCCTTCTGGTGTGCGGTTATTATCTGTTCAAGATTTTGCTTCAATTCCTCTTTTGATTTCCGGATATCATCCAGAGTAAATCCCCTGATAATATTCCAGAATTTTTCCTTCTGCTGTGGGGGGAGATTTTTTATCCTCGGTCGAAGCTCTTTTAGCAGGGCAGTGATACTCTCCCATCCGTCATCCAGGGAAAGAGAGATATGATCCCTGATTTTTCCTGAAATCAAAGGAGCTGCACCACCTGTATTCACAGCAATCTGAATATCCCCTCTCTGCAGTATTGCCGGTATGATAAATGTACATCTTGAAGGCTCATCCACCACATTCACCGGTATCCCCGTCTTCACACAATCTTCATATACACTTTTGTTCACCTTCAAGTTATCTGTTGCAGCAATGACCAGAGTCATTCCATAAATAAATTTTTTCTGATAAACAGAATCGTTCCATTTTACAAATTCATTATCGATGAGATATTTGGTGTTTGGTGAAACCTGAGGAGAAAGGAGTGTCACTGAGGCTCTGGCACGAAGCAGTCCCTCAACCTTTCTGGCAGCAACATCCCCTCCGCCTACGACCAGACAAGGCCTGTTCTCAAGGTCCAGACAAATTGAATAATATGAGTTCCCGCCCATAATTTCAGCCTGCATTGTTTTGGGTTAATTTCTCTGTTTCAGCAGTTTTGTATAGAGTCTGTGATCATTTCCGGAAAAGCAGCAGAACACAATTTCTGCACCAAAATTTGTACTGATAATATAATCATCACAGGCTCTTACCGCCACCTCCGCTCCCATTTCAGACGGATACCCGTATGCTCCGGTTGAGATACACGGAAATGCAATACTTTTGAGTGCATGCTCCCGTGCCAGCCGAAGTGAACTTTTGTAACAGCGCTCCAGAATTGAAGCTTCATTATATGAGCCGCCTCTCCACACCGGGCCAACCGTGTGAATCACATATTTGGCTTTCAGTCTATAAGCCCCGGTTATCTTTGCCTCACCTGCAGAACAACCGCCAAGTGTTTTACACTCCTCTAAAAGTTTTGGGCCTGCAGCCCGATGAATAGCCCCATCCACCCCGCCTCCTCCCAAAAGCGAGCTGTTCGCAGCATTAACTATTGCATCAACCTCAAGAGTGGTGATATCAGCCCGGATTGCTTTCATGTTGGTTTTCCAGTGCAGTTTGGAATCATTTGCCAGCACATTGGGGATCGTCTGCATATAAAGATCTGCTCAAAGCCAGAGAAAGAGCTCTGCACCCTGCGCAGTTTTCAATTACACAAGACCCACAGCGGCTCTTTTCCATTTTCCTTGCGATTTTTTGAGGAGAAAATTGCCCCAGAGCCGAAATTATCTCTTTGATATTCTGCGTTGGCAGTGTACCAATTGCTATTGGCAGGCGTCTGCAGGGAAACACCGTCCCATCAGGCATAAGCGCCATTGATTCAGGCCCAAGATTACAAAAAGCCCCTGAGAGTCTCTCCTTCCCGCCATCCTCCCAATTCAGTGTATCGACACGAAAAGCTCTGAACGGCAGCAGTTCTTGGACAGAATTTCCTACTCCGGTCTCTTCAATAATTGCATTTATCACAGCGGTCCACTGCGTGGCACTTAAAACCCCACCGGCCAGTTTATTCCCCCTGCCAAGCGGAACATACCGTTCAAAAATCACAGCATCGATGTTTCGTCTGGCCGCAAAATCGATTAGTCCGGAAACTGAATCGAAATTCCAGTCCCCCAAAGTGACCATAAGAATGACAGGAAGACCAGCTTGCTTTAGCCGCATGATATTCTGCTGTACTTTTTCAAAATGTCCGCTACCCCGAATTGAATCATTGACTTTTGGCAAGTGGGATTCAAAGGACACTTTCACAGAGCTTAGCCCGGCACCAACAAGCGATTCTATTGTAAGATCGCTCAGATCAAGGGCATTGGTAATAAGATTAAGCTCCTGAAGATTGCTGAATGAGGAGAGATGGTTAAGAAATGGAAAAATATCGCTGTAAAGCAGTGGCTCCCCTCCCGTAACATTCACCGTTACAGACCCGGGGGCCAAAGATTTAAAAATCAAATCAGATATATCGATAAGGGTTTGGATTTCAGGATCTTTTTCGGAGGAGAAATCTTCCCCATAACAATGAATACATTTCTGATCACACCGGTTTGTAATGTGCCATTGAAATCCAAAACAATCTATGAGCAATGGGCTCTGTTCAAAATTATCCATGTTTCCCATCTGTTACTGAACAACAGTAACTCTGTTCACTTCCAACCCCTCCTCCAGCAGCATTTCAATTATACTGTCAGGGCCTAGAAAATGACCGGCTCCAACTACGACAAAATAGGTTCCCTCAGTCCCGAGCAGCTCAGCTATTTTTTGAGTCATATCCCGGTTACGCTCTTTAATCATGGATTCATAGATTAATTCATATCCGGGTATCTCATCGGAATAATCCTGCAATACAATTTCTGTAAGGGCCAAACTGTCTCCCGACATCCATGCACGGGTCATTTCATCCAGCATCTTTTTCATCTCTGAATCCGAAACTATGGTATACGCAAGCAACTCCTCACCATCGAGCAGCGCAAGGTTTTTCATCTGTGTTTCAACACTTTCAAGCTCAAGAACGGTTCTTTCTTCAAGAAGGTTGAAGAAATAGTTCTCAACGCCCATTTCCGCGGAGTAACCAAGGGCCTGTATCTTAAGTGAACTTAGCGTCAGAGACATAAGCCAGGGTTTATAGTTGCTGAAACGCTCAATATCCAGACCCATATCACTCATTGACCTTGCCAGCATCTCATAAACCTCGGGGGATAATTTATCCTTAAGGGTTACGCCAGGCGGTAAAAAACCATCCCTCATATGCTTTACAACTTCAGGCATAAAAGTTTCACACATAGTATTGACTTCAACTACCAGGTATTCAGAATTCCTGAAAGCAGATTCGATTTCATCGTTAAAAGGGTAAAACTCAGCCATCCCAAAGTGCATTGAGCCAAACAGGTATACTTTTGCATTCTCTCCTTCTGTTTTCCAGAAAAGCTGCCTGGAATTTTGATCTTCTGCAGTCCCGGAACGGTAGAGCCCAGCCATCAGTTGGTTAATCTCAGCCTGAGACGCCTCTGCATTGGTTGTAACGAAAAAAGAGAACACTGCAAACAGGCAGAAAAGCTTACAAAACATTTCCCCTCCCCTAAAAAGGATCCGACAATGCAACATTGTCAAATAAAATTATTGAACGCTTTAAATATACAATGGTGTGCAGTATATGTTAAACCATTGATACTGCTACAGGAGAATTAAACTGAGCGGCTGGTGTCTGGCATGCAACTAATCTTTAACAAAAAAGGGAAGTCGAGCTGCTTCCCAGGTGGGTTGTTATCAGGTGCGTATGTCATGAAAATAGGGGGAAAGTTTCTCTCTTGAGATCGGGTTATGCATCAGTTTTCGCAATGAGCGGTCCCTGATCAGACGTACACGCTCTCTTGTAAGTTTGAGCTCTTTTCCGATCTCCTCCAGAGTGAACTGTTTTGAAAAATTAAGCCCATAATACATCCGCAGTATTCTCTCTTCCCTGCTTGTAATATGCTGCATAACACTATCGAGCACTTTACACAGCTCCTTGCGCTCACTTTCCCCATCCTGATCGGGCTGAACACCTATTGTATCCTGAAGCGTTTTGGTGTGATCCTCTTCCATACCCATCGAGCTCACCGGTGCATCAAGAGACAAGCCGTAGAGTTTCTCCATTACCTCAACAATATCGGTCTCGTATTTGGAGAATTCCTCCATTTCGATAGTTTTGATGTAATCGCCCCGGTTTTTCTCCAAAGCCTGTTTGAACTTATTCACCAGCGCAACTTTATTTGAAGGGATGCGTACAGTTCCAGCCTGTTCGAAGAGCGCTTTTTGGATTGCCTGACGAATCCACCATACCGCATAAGAGATAAACTTTACGTTCATTCTGTTATCAAATCTTTTGGCAGCTTTAAGGAGCCCAACATTACCTTCGTTTATCAGCTCAAGAAAACTCAGCCCTCTTCCCCTGTAGTTTTTAGCCACAGTGATCACAAACCTGAGATTTGAAGTGATAAGCTCATCGATTGCCTTCTGCTCTCCATCTTTGACACGCTTTATCAACTCTCGTTCCTGAGTATCACTCAGAACGTTAAAACGTTTAATATCCCGAAAATAGAGAGTATCTGACCTGATATCCATAGTTTATCCGTTTAAAAAAGACAGCTCAACACAAATTAATGATTCACTCTATTATAAAATTGTTATCTGCAACACTTAGATGCAATATCGGCTTTTCTAATATGAGTTTTTTTTCTATATTTCGTGTTCTGTATGCCCGGGTCTTTTGGTACCAATAGCTGATGCGAATTTCAGATTTTGAGAGATGTTAGCTGTTTTAAGCACATTTCTCACTTAAAAGACAAAAAGAGGGTAACCCTCTCCCAGCCCTAAGAATTTCCAAAAACTCTCTTCACCAACCCTGCCAGCAGGTAATTTTCTGAATCGGGTTTCAATGAAACAAGCGCATCCTCAATTTCAGAACTCATCTCAGCAGCAGATGAGTAACGCTTTTGAGGATCTACCTGCAGGGTATTGTGACAAAGTGATTTGAGCTGTGGGAAAATTCTCTCCCCTTCGCTGTTTAGCTGGCCATTTGTTTTAGCTGACAACAATGTGGTTATGTCAGTCTGGGGGAATGCTCTTTTGCCGGCAGCACATTCATAAAGAATAGCCCCAAGGGCATAGATATCGGCTTTGTTCGATACAGAATTGCCTGAAAGCTGCTCAGGAGCAAGATAAGGAAGGGTTCCCACAATATTTCCCGAATCCATGGTGTGGATGCTTACATCTCCGGGGCGTGCGATTCCAAAGTCGGTGATCTTTATATGCCCGGTTTTGCTCAGCAGAATATTTGCTGGCTTGAGATCACGGTGAATAATACCTTTATATGTTTTACCGTAAACAGTAACCGTATGATTATGAGCATATTGAAGAGCTCTGCACACCAAAAGTCCTATTGCCAGTGTTTCGGTTGGTTTGAGAGGTCCCCATTCATTAATTACATCTTCCAGGTTAACCCCACACACATATTCCATCTCCAGATAAGGCAGCCCATGCCAATCCCCTACACCATAGCACTGGACGATATTGGGATGGTTGAGATTTGCAAAAATCCTTACTTCAGTTTCAAACCTTTCAACCCAGCCCTCCTGCTGACCTGGCTTGAGAACTTTAACCGCCCTGTACACTTCAAGACGCGGGTGGTAGATAAGATAGACATCTGCCATCCCTCCACACCCAAGCACTCTAATAATTTTACCGTCAGATATCTTCTCAAGAGTTGAAATCACATGCTCTTCCTGACTCTCCCCATCAGCCACAGCAGAAGCAAGCGAAGACAAATCAGTTTCCACCATAGTCTGGTCAAGATTAACCGCAGCAGGGGCGGTTTGTGGAATACTCTCCTTTATGACCGAAGCAACATGTTTGGCGCTTTCTGTTTGAGGTATAAAGGGAAGTTTATAGTCCTTTTCCGGTGGCGCCAGGTAGCTGGTTTCATTACTGGTAAGTGGCTCGAGTTTGAAAGTAGTGTTGCTCATTACCACAGTTTCAGACTTTTTGAATGTATTCCATATAAGCAAAAAGAGCAGAGCATAAAGGTGATGTCCGGTGTTCCAGAAAGTATTAAGACCCTGCAGAACAAATACTCCACCAATGAGACTGGCCAGAAAAATGACCACTCCGCTTATCACTGCAAGATGTTTTTTTTGCCTGAAAAGCAGTGCACACCCAGGGAAAAGCAAGAACAGCACAAGAAAATTCAGAATCGTAAAGGGAAAACTTCTTCTGATCCATGTTTGATGTATGATATCGAGAGCGGAAGTCGCCCACACCTCAACGCCGGGATACTGCACACCTGCAGGTGTTATAAAAAAATCAGAGGGCGAGGATGGCGGATCTGTTACCCCGACAAAGACCAGCTTATCATGCAGCGCGGATGCGGGAACATTACCATTGAGAACATCATAGGCAGAGTATGTGGGGACGGTTCCCGGCTCGCCTCTGTAATTCAGAAGAACCGAGCCGCTTCCATAGGTAAGTGGCACAGAAATATCCCGTATACTCACACTCCCTTTTCCATCCAAAGCCAGCTCGCTCTGAGAGGCTTTAAGGAACTGGGCAGCAGCGGCCAGACCAAATGAGGAATAGTAGTCCTCCCCTGCTTTCATTACATGGATAACCTCTCTTAGTTTCTGTGTAGAGCGGCTGGTGGGTACATTCAGAAAACCCGCTCTTTGTGCGTAGCTTACGATTGCAGAATCACCGAAATTCAGTCTTGAGGCCCGATATGCAAAGTGTTCATCCAGAAGATGACTGTTTTGCAGAAGTAAGAAGCGGTGTCTGTAGGCTTCCGGTGTCACATAGTGACCTGATTGGGATTTGTTTTCGTGAAGGCCATCGAGCCTGAACCCAAGGACAAGATTATCACAGCGGCTGTAAACAGCAGAAAGGCTATCAGTTCCGGGGTCAAGTGGCCGGTTAACAAAAAGCATATCAGGCGCAATCACCCTGGGTGATGCTTCATTTATCTGCCCGATCAGCTCCGCAAGGGTACTGCGTGGCCATGGCATCGCTCCGATCTGCTCAACACTCTGAGCATCGATGCCTACTATTACAACCGATTCGGTTTTATTATCCTTGCTGAAAAGAAATGACATATCATAGAAGAGGTGTTCCAGTACGGGAAAAAGAACCCCTGTAAGCAGAATAAATGCCACCAGGCCTAAGGTCGCAAGCACAACATAAACCAGGTTGCTGATATTTTTCATCTTTTACTCTCCAAAAATTTCTGCAATGCGCAGGTCCCGCTCCTCATTCCATCTTTCCCAGCAGCTCTGAGGGTCACGTGCAAAACCTGAAACATTCTCTGCAACTCCATCCCTGCCGATATACACTTTCTGCATAGCCTGAACAATTCTCACCCACTCTTCCATTGATACTTCATGAGGCCCTCTGATTTCATGGGGGCCAGAAACCTCCCTAACCTCAGAGGCGGAGATATGTTGAGGCGTTGGTTCGGGTCTTCTTTCAACCTTCACCTCCCCGCTGTAGACCTTCACCTCAGAGCTGCTGTCAGGATGAACTGCAGCCTGATACACGGTTCCATGCACACCCGCTATTGCGGTAGGCAAAGAGAGCTCAAAGCGCCTTAACCTGCCAGCAACCCGTTTAACCCTTGTCCAAACAGTACCGTTGTCCAGTGACATGTTGGTTTGATCTATCCCGGACCCAGGATCACGGAAAGCATCCAGTACAACCCGGCTGTTCTCTCTTATGCGACAAACAGATTCACGATTGATAATAATTTCAACCCTGCCATCACTGTCGGTTTCAATAATATCGCCCGGAGAAACGATTGAATTCACCAGAAGGGTTTCTCTCTTCTCTGAGCCTTGCCTCATGATATATGCCCTGCCTTCCACACAGGTTATCACCCCCTGTCTCATTTCGAGATTGCGTTCGAACAGTGCGGGTGCAGATTTTTCGGGAGTTGCAGAGGGTGTTGTTGAAGCAGCGGCATTTTGCGGACGGGGTAATCTAAGCGTTTTTCCCGCTTCGATTACGTTTATATCGCTGATCCAGGGATTCAGACTCATTATTTCTGTACCCATTTGCCTGGTGTAGTGTCCATAATAATCTATACATATCAGACTGATGGATTCCCCTCTTCTGATATAATGCTGAATTGAAGCGGTATCCTCTGTTCGGGCTGTGATCAAAAAAAGACAGCAAAGAATATATTGGAAAACTCTAAAAAGTTTCATACTGAGATCCTTTGTTTGCAATTTTACTTAAGGCAGGTATGGGGAATAAAATAATTTCGGTTTTTTTCATATACTTTAATTTTGACATTTTTGACAATTTTATTACTGTAATGCTGTAAATTTTAACCCATTAAACATACAGTTTCCAAAAAACTTCCGTTTTCGTGGAATCGCGGCGTATTGTCATATAGTAACAAAAGCCATAATCGGGTTAGTAACAGATCTGCTTTAGTAATAATTCCTGATATTTTACCCGGTAATATCACTACACCAGCAATATCAGGCAAAAAGCAAGACCCTGAGGCTACACTGGTCACTTTTTCATAAATAATACATTACCCTAAACGCATTAAAATATGTAAAACTGAACTTGACTTACTAACTGCCTGACCATATTTTCTCATTATGTTAAAACTAACTTTTTTTATTCTCCTGTTATTCCTGGTTTCCCTCCCCTACTCTCAAGAGTACGGGGAAAACAGCGAAACAACTTCAAATGAAGATGTGACAATTATCACCATACCCATAAGCGGCACTGTAGACAATGGGATGGCCGCCTTTGTGGAAAGGGCTCTTTATGAAGCCTCTGAGCATGAAAATCCAGTTGTAATACTGAAAATGGACACCTTTGGAGGTCAGGTTGATGCCTCATTCAGGATAGTAGATACTATAGTCAACTACTCTTCCGGTCCAACCTACTCACTTGTCACTTCAAAAGCGATATCAGCCGGTGCCCTTATAGCACTTGCCGCTGATCAGCTTTACATGCAGAACAACACTACAATCGGTGACGTTGCACCACTGATAATGTCCAATGAAGGACCACAGATGCTGGGTGAAAAATTCCAGTCACCAATCAGGGCAAAATTCCGGGCTCTGGCTCGGCGCAACGATTATCCCGAAGTTCTCACAGAGGCAATGGTTACCAAAGAAATACAGGTCACGGAGCTGACATTACCCGATACTGTGATTTATGTTGATTCCATTGGCTATGCTGAGCTGGATGAGACTCTGAGAAACAGAATTATCTCTCAGCGGACAGTTGTGAGAAAAGGGGAACTTCTCACTATGACCGATGCAGAAGCACTGGAGCTTGGATTTTCCAGAAAAAGTGTAGGAAGTATTGACGAGATGCTTCAGCATCTGGAATACGATCAGGCCCAGCGGATAGAGATTGAAGAGAGCTGGTCAGAAACAATGGTACGTTTTCTTGGCTCTATAGCCCCGTTTCTTATGATGATCGGGTTTGCAGCACTTTACATTGAATTACGCTCTCCGGGCTTCGGAGTACCGGGGATAATCGGTGCGGTCTGTCTTGCTGCGGTTTTTTTCGGTCAATACATGGTGGGACTTGCCAATCACACCGAGCTGCTTTTAGTTATTTTGGGGGTCGTTTTTCTTGCCATGGAGATCTTTGTGACCCCAGGTTTCGGATTTATGGGGCTGCTTGGAATATTTTTCATGATGGCCGGAATGGTACTCTCTTTTCAGAATTTTGTTATACCCGACCCCCAATTACCCTGGCAAAGAGAGATCCTTTTCAATAATATCATAAGGGTTGCGTCCAGTATATTAGGCTCGCTTATATTGATAGTACTATTTTTCCGCTATCTGTTTCCAAAGCTTGGAACAGTTGTCAGCGGTCCGTACCTGAATGCAACACTTGAAGGAGCGCGGGCGGATTCAGATGTCCTTAATCTTCCAAAGAGAGGCGATACAGGTGTTGCAAAAACAACACTTCGTCCCTGTGGAACGGTGTGGATCGGTAATGAGATTTATGATGCCTCGACGGATGGAGAATTTATTTCATCCGGAACAGAAATCACCATCTCAGAAATCCGCGGCTCAAAAATCATTGTAACCCGTAAGGCCGATTCATGATCTCAAGACTTATCATACCGATTCTCTTACAGCTTTTGGGAGTAGCAATCATTCTGGCTGAATTCATTCTCCCCTCTGCAGGCATACTAACAGTAGTTGCAATTGCCCTTTTCGGTTATTCCATTTATCTGGTCTTTGCAACTGTATCTATAACAGCTGGATTTATTGTCATTGCTGCGGATGTAATTCTTATACCAATCCTTGTAATTATAGGTGTTAAGCTGCTTGAGGTTTCACCCGTTACCCTCAGAACATCACTGGGTAAAGGGAATGGCGATGAGAAGAGTGACGATAAGGATGAAAGAGAAATTACGGTAGGTCAGGAAGGTCAAACCATTACAGATCTACGCCCCGCCGGCACCGCACTGATCAACGGTAAACGAAGGGATGTTGTTAGTAAGGGTGAGTATATATCGAAAAACAGTACCATAAAAGTGATAGAGACAAGTGGTAACAGAATTGTTGTCAGAAAACAGGCTGTTATTGCAGAGTAAATTTGTTTACCTTGAGAAGCGGCCGCTTCTTTTTACAAGTACACTGTCGATTTTGGTCGGAGAGGCTTTTATAATATAAAAGATCCATCCATCGATATTGAACTCCTCTCCCGTGGCAGGAATTCTCTCCAGAAATCTGCATAACACACCATTCAATGTTCTGCTATCATCCAAAAAGCTTCTGAGAGTTTCCGGAAGCCACTCCTGAAAAGCCTCCATATCCTGCAATCCTTTGAAGACCATGGCGTCAGCATCTTTTCCCGGCATAATCTTTCTTTCAAACAAAGCCAGGTTAAACAGTTTATCCAATCCGGAAGAGGTTGAGTAGACACCCGAGAACGCACCAAACTCATCAAGCACACAAACCTCTGTAACCTTTTTACGAAACATAAAAGTCAACAGGTTAGAAACTTCTATTGTATCATGAACCCAATGAACTTTGGTATAACAGTCTGACAATAAGGTTTCACCTTTTTTCCTTATGATCTCATTGAGGTGCACGATACCCCTGATCTGTTGTTTTTCCCGGGGATTACTCACAAGTGCATAGGTGTGGTTTAAACGAACCATCTCTTTTATTGCTTCACTTACCGTTGTCCTGAGCTTAAAGATCGAAACCATGGACCGGTGAATCATGAACTTCTTTGCGGGTTCAGCCCCCTGTTCCAGAATACTGGTAATAAGAGGCTCTTCAGCAACGGTAATCACACCCTCCTGCACCGATTGTCTGATCCCATATTCCAATTCTTCCATGGTGACAAAAGGACTTGGTTTTCTCATTCTTTCCCTGACCCGGTTCAAAACCTTCTGGTTGATATTCTGAATGTAGTTCAGTACCGGGAGAAGCAAATTTTTCAGTTTGTTAAAGATGGGTGCAAAGAAAACCGCAAGTTTCTCGTTATTTTTTAGGGCGATATTTTTTGGCAGAATCTCACCAAGCATCACGATCATTACTGTTGCAACCACAAGACTCATCAGGGCCGCGTCACGGGGAAAAAACCTCTCCATCAAAGAAAAGATAAGTCCGGTCAAAGTGATATTTACAAATATGTTTCCCAAAAGAATAAGAAGCAGCGTTCTTTGTCCATCTGTAAGCAGGGTATATACCAGACGATACGGTTTTTGAGTATGGTTTTTGAAGTAGACAAGCCGCTCTCTTCTGATGGAGAAAAAAGCAGTTTCCGATGCAGAAAAAAAAGCAGACAGAAGTATGAAAATCAGATTCGAGAAGATTAATATTGGTAGGATCATAGTATGAGTTTTAAAGATTGATTGTAAGAGAACAGATACAAGAGAGGTCTATTTTATCCAGATAACCCCTTAAAGGTGAGAGGCAGTGAGTACCATCACCGCCTCCCCAAAAACTCTGAAAACCCTTAAAACGGCAGATCCTCTTCACTCATTGGCTCACTGGCGTGATTATTGGACTGAGGTACAGGTTCTGAATAGGACATATCAGGACTGCTTTGTCCCGCACTGTTCCCGGCTGATGTATTCAAAAACTCTACCGAATTTGCCACAATTTCAGTTCGGTATTTTTTATTCCCATCCTTATCATCCCAGGAGCGGGTACTGATCCTTCCCTCTATGTAGCAGGTGCGCCCCTTTTTAAGATACTGGTTCACCAGCTCAGCCAACCGACCCCAAACTACAATATTGTGCCACTCAGTACGGTCCTGACGCTGCCCGTTTTTATCACTCCACCGCTCTGTGGTGGCAAGCGAAAAAGTTGCAACAGCAGTTCCGCTCGGGGTATACTTTAGTTCGGGATCTTTTCCTAAATTTCCAATGAGAATAGCCTTATTTACGCCCATTTTTCCTCCTAATGTTTTTAATGGGTTCAAAACCATCCCAGACAACCGTTGGGATTACTATAAAATGATCTTACCCGATTGCAAACGCAACTTAAAAAACAAATGATTGAAATACTGTGAAAAGATAGAAAATCAGGATAAGTCGTCCTGCCCGGAATGGTGTTTATTCTGCATTTTTAATTTACATTTACACACCCGGCACATAGCAAACAAATCTACTCCCTGCATTAATCCGTAAAAAAATTGCCCCTTCCGGGTTCCTGATATCTTCAGCTGCCTCAAGCCTCGCGGATGGGATAAACAAATTCTTTATCCCACTGAAGCATCTCGGAGTATTTCTGCTTCCGATTGCAAAATCAGCTCTGTTACTACATTAATCAGCTTAGGTGCTTCACCTGTCCGGGGCCTTTCGGAACTAAATTCCTGCAGCTCAAAATAATTTGAAGGAAAGATAAACATCCGAAAAACCTCATATAAGTAGTTCTGTCTTGAATTGAGGATCACATGAGCCTGTTATGAGAGCTGTTTGCTCTATAAGTTTCGGATCATTAATATATATATTTAATTAGAAGCATTTTACTAACAGTCAGAGAGAAATCGCATTGAAACGTCACCGATACAAAACCACATTGATCTGCGGCTCAGGAATGATTTGTTCATTATTGGTGATTATGATCTTCCTTTTTCACCGTGTAACAATCACCCCGGGAGAAGAAAATCTTCGTTTTATCACATATTCAGACAGTGAAGATTACGGGATAGAATGCTCTGAGGTACTCTCCCTAAATGTAGATAGAGGACTTGCGGCATTCTCATATACTATTGGTACCAAAAGGGATTATCCCTATATCGGCATGGCTGTGGAAAGAACAGACAGCACTTACTGGAACCTTGCACGCTTTAACAAGATCACTCTCAGGGTGGACAAAAATATGACTACCCCCTATACTCTCCTTCTGGGGACCATGGAGGAGGGGTTTTCTTCTGAGGACAAACCCGTTACCTGGCGACTTTTTCAGGATGATATCAATGAAATATCAGGAGAACGTATCTCTTTGCCAATGAAACATATGCAAACTCCAACCTGGTGGTTTGGCACAAATTCCTTGAGTAAAAACAACAATCGTAAGAGCCTCTCCCGGGTACGAATGATCAGACTTCAGAACCACCCGCTGGCTCCCCGCAACACCCCTCAGCGGATCCATTTGCAAAGGATTACCTTTTCCCACTCCGCAGGCCGGATTATGCTGTTCCTTGTTCCATCACTGGGACTGATGCTCTTTCCGCTGATAAAAAGAGAAAAACGTTTACCCGGATACAGACCGCTTGCAATTGAGAATCGTCAAAGCGAAGAGTTGTCAATTCTTGAAGAATTTATAGGGAAAGAGTACAACCGCCTTGATCTGTCACTTCAGACAGTTATCAGGGATACCGGACTTTCAGAAAAGAGTATCCGCCACACACTTAAGAGCAAATATGGCAAGGGATTCATTGAATACCTCACCCACATACGAATGAATGAAGCAGCACGACTTCTCTGCCAATCAGACCGTCAGATCGCAGAAATAGCTTTGTTTGTTGGATACCGCCACCCAACGACATTTACCAAAATTTTTAACCGAACCTTTGGCGTTTCTCCCCGTAAATATCGTGAGCATCACCGAAATAATGACACATAACACCCAAAAAAAAGCGAATAAAAGCTGCTCATTTGCGGAAAATACCTGTCATATTCTGCATTTCAGTATCAGCAATGAAGAAACAGAAGCATTTTGGTATCTTCTCTCAGAACAGAAACAGAGGCACTCTTTATAGGAGGTACAATGAATAAACTCAAAAACTTTGGCACCATACTGATGGTCTCCGCTCTTTTGCTTAAAGCGAATCCGCCCATGATGGAGGCGTTTGTCGAAGAGTTTCCGGCAACAGGAGAGCAAAAAGAGATGCAGTATTTTCGTCATGACACAGGAGGTGGTGATGCTCATTTCACCTGGCGCTCCGGTGTGCCTTCTCAAACAGAACCACATACCACAGTTCTCGCCCTGACCATGGATCCAGCAGATCTTGCCGGTGCCTGGATGGGTCCCAATGTGTACACCCCAAACCTCTGCCATTTCGGCACATATGTAACCCGTCTGCGAATCCCCGATGCATCCTCACAACCAAATGTCGGCAGTGTTGTAGGCTTTTACACCTTTTACAATGATGAATGGAGAGATGATCTGCCAAACGATATAAACCAAAGCGGTTTGTATGATAACAGCGAAATCGATTTTGAGTGGCTTATTGCAGACCCCAGAATAATCTATATCGGAGCCTATACTGATTACGGTCCCACCCCGGAGACCATCGGTACAGAAAATCCCGTATATGTCACACGACAGATCAGCCGTGCGATAAATCTTGCCACCGGGGAGATCTACCACACAAAACACATTGACTCTGAACCACTGGGATCAGCCGGAACTCCACTCACCTCACCGGAAGAGAACACCCCTGCATCAATAGAGTCCATTGAGGATTTCGATGCATCGGCCCGGTTTCACACCTACGGATTCGACTGGCTTCCCGAGAGTATCAGGTGGTGGATGCTGCACCCCCAAACCAAAGACACAGTAATTCTTTGGGATTATCATGGTCCACAGGAGCGAATAACACAAAAACCGGCAAACCTGATGATCAATATCTGGCACACAAACGACTGGCCGGTTATTGGCAACCCACATTCCTTTGAACCCCCAAACGACACTTTCACTGTAGAGATAGACTGGGTCAGTTATACTCCCTATGACCAAAATGATGACACAAGATCTAAAGCAGCAGGCTCTCTGCATCATTCCAGAGCTCCAAACAGCGGATTTTCCCTTGTTTCCCACACTAAAGGCACAATGCTTTTACGGGAAGAAAACAGCCCAGCAAAAATTATGATCTACAATCTCCAGGGTACACTTATGGAGAAGTTTGCCATAACCGAATCACAAACCTTACTCTCCCACTACAAAGTACCGGTAGTTGTTTGGATGCGTGACAGCTCGGGAAACGTTTTTACCCGAAGGCTGATTTCACAAAAAAGGGGCAAATAAAATCACATGCGACTTCTCCTGCAGATCATTCATGCAGGAGAGGGGCTTTTTTAGTGAAAACTTCCAAACTTTTCAGGGATCTGACAGATTAATTTCTGATTGAGGGGCGGTTCGATTTATCCCCAAATGATTTCATCAATTTGCACTTCCAACAGAAATGCTCAAAAGGTATTTTATAGGAAATTTCAAAAGAGGACCTTTCATGTTTTTTAAGAATGTCACACTGCTTGAAGATGCATTAACTACGGATCATTTCCCTGCACTTGAAACATTTCCATGCCCCTATGAAAAAGAAGAGACAAAAAGCGGGGTGATCAGGATTGTATTTCCGGAATTTACCTGTGTGTGCCCCAAAACCGGTTATCCCGATTTCGGAGCAATCCATTTGTGTTATTTGCCCGACAAACTCTGCATCGAGCTCAAATCGTGGAAATTGTACCTCAATTCTTTCCGCATGATAGGCACATTTCACGAAACCGCAACTCATCATTTGTTCAAGACTGTAAAAGAGGCACTCAATCCGCGCTGGCTCTATGTTGCGGGAGATTTCTATCCAAGGGGCAATGTGGATACCACTGTAGTATTTGAAACCGGAGGGGATCGTCCTGCCGGGACCGATACACTCCTGCCACTTCTTTCTCCTCACAGTAAAAGTAAATAAGAGGTAAAAATGCTCAGGCTTTTTTTGAGAAGCTGAGTATTTTTTCCTTAAGAAAGGGTATTGTGGAAGATGTCACGCTGAAATTGTTCAGTCCAGCGTCGAGAAGTGCTTTTGTGTAATCAGTATCTCCTGCGATTTCCCCGCATACTGCGCAGCTTTTCCCTCTTGCCTGTGATTTTTCAAGTACAGAACGGATCATAGGAAACACAATCTTAATCCCTTCAGAGCGGTACTCCTCGAAAGATGGATCGTCTCTGTCCAAAACCATCGTGTATTGGATAAGATCATTGGTCCCGATGCTCACAAAATCAACTATCTCAATGATCTCATCGGCAATGGCAACAGCTGCAGGGGTTTCAATCATTGCGCCGATTTGGGGATCATTTTTAAGTTTCACACCGGAATCGATAAGCTTGTTTTTTTCCTCTTCAAGCATTGTTTTGGTTTTTTTCACATCCATTGAAGTTGTTACCAGAGGAATCAGGATTCTGATATCATAGAACTGAGAAAGGCGTAAAAACGCGCTGAGCTGAGTTCTGAGAAGCGATTCATTTTTAAACAGCAGACGTATACCTCTCAGTCCAAGAGGCCCGCTGTCATCGAAATCCATTGACACAGAAGGGATTGTCTTGTCTGCACCGGTGTCAAGCAACCGGAGGGTTACCGGCTTATCCTTTAGTTTCACAAGAGATTGGTTGAGGATGTCAAACAGCTGCTCGGCCCCAGGCTCCCTGCGCATTGACATATATAATCCTTCTACCCGGTACAATCCAATACCCTGGGCTCCGTAACGCAAAGACATGTTGACATCCGCAGGCCCGAACGTATTGGCAAATATATTTATCGGCTCTCCGTTATAGGAGATTTTACGATTTCTTGTTCTGGAAACAACTCTCTTTAGCTCCTCTTTTCTGTGCGCTATGGCATTTTCGGCCGCTTTGATTTCCCGGGGTGGTGGGTTAAGAACAATTTTACCCTCCTCGGCATTGATTATTACCCTGGTGCCATCTGTGAGAAGATTTTCTTCGAGGTCAACATTACTTACAAATGGAATAGAATATTCCCTTGCAAGCAGCGCGATATGGGAATCCTGTCCCCCTGTGGCGGTAACGATACCAGAAATTGCCCTTGCATTGAAATGAACAGCATCCGACGGGAGCAGTCTTTTAGCAGTGATGATCAGTCGTCTGCCCCCCTTTACTTTTAATGCATTCTGAGTATCAAGCAGTGCCTTGAGCAGAAAACGCATCGAATCGTTTAAATCATCGGATGTTTGCTGAAGTTTTATGGAGCCGTTATTATGAATTTCAGATATTTTTCTTGCAAAAACATCCTTAACCACAGCCTCGGCATTGACCTTTCTTCTATAGATCTCTTGCTCAACCTCTTCAATAAATTCCCTGTCCTTGAGGGATAGGTATTGGAAAGAGAATATTTGTGCGGAATTTTTATCAAGATTATCTTCGATGAGTGCCCCGACATCCAGGATCTCTTTTCTGGCAATTTCGAGGGCTTTTCTGAAGCGATGTATTTCACCCCTGAGTTCGTGATCTTTGAGGTAGTTGACTGAAAATTTGCGGCTGAGAACGTCCCGGTAATTATGCACAACACCAACACTCAACCCAGGTACTACCGAAACACCCCTGATTACCTTTCTTTTACCATTGGATGATATCTGGGACATGGTTCTCATATATTTCTGGTTTTCTCCTCAGGCTGTGGCCGGCTTGAATCTATATAGAAACAGAATCGGCCCAAAATATGGGCTGATATACATGGGTGCTGAGAGTGTTTAATGTCAGGATGGGCAGATCAGGTGTATAGAACAGCACATTATTAATATAATGCATTCGTTTTGAACCGCAAGTTATTGTCTGAGAAATTCAGATTGGAATAAAAAAACTAATCCGCCTCATTCATAAGCAGCGCAAATTTATTCATATCCATGCCGATTTTTCTAAGTTTTGCATTTATTTTCATTCCCAGATCTCTTTCCGGCAGAGTTTCAATTATAATTGAATTGCACCCCGAATCGTCCATCTCCCGCAATGTCTCATAGAAATTCTGAGCCGCTTCACACATATTTTCCGATGCGGAGAGTGTTTTGTTTAAAAAAAACTGGGATGATTCTTTGGCACAGGCGCCAAAAGTCAAGACTCCAACCTTTCCGGAAGTTCCACTTGGATCAAAAAACATAGAGTCCTTTTCGGTTACAAACAGAGGGGTTCTGTAAGGTTTGGATTCCGGAAGATCAGCCCAGAAATCAACAAAGGGAAGAGTTGAACGTAAGAGCGGACCGACAATACTCCTGAGAGCAGCCTCGGAAACAGCCCCCTCAGATATGAGCAGTGGATTTTGCGGATCGACAAATGAAACAGTGGTAGATTCCTGAAACGGTGTACCTCCGATTTTAACAACCCGATCCACCAGTTCATCTCTTTGGCTCTCTCTGCACCCCGTTTCACATAGTGCAATAGGTCTTTCTGCTGCCGCTATCAGCTCTCTCATCTCTTTGCATTCCGGAAAGTTGAAAATCAGATATGGTTTTCCTCCGCTCAATATCTGAGGGGTCTTCTCCTTACTCTTTAAGATTAGATTCAAAGCCCCCGGCCAAAACGCACCTGAGGCATGATAGGCCGGTTCGGGAAACTCCTCAGCTAAATTGAGAACATCTATTCTTTTATTGATGCAGATAACAAGCGGCTCTTCAAGACTCTTTTCTGTAAGCTGCAGGATTTTTGCGATTCCGCCAGCGCTGAATGCAGAAGTAATGTAAAAAGAACGGGATACTGTATCAACCCTCAGCACCCCTCCGATCTCCAACAGAGATTTAATCTCTCCCATTTTCAGATTGTCCTTTCATATACAATTTTTTCTCTAACCCCCTGATCCAGAATGCTCTCTTCAACAATGAACCCGGTATTGTACTTACCACCATTGAAAACTTCATTATTCATGATTTTTTTATGAAGAGGAATTGTGGTTTCGATTCCTTCGACCTGAAATTCAGAAAGCGCCCTTCTCATTCTTGCTATTGCTTCTGGCCTGTTTGGGGCATGAACAATAATCTTGGCAATGAGGGAGTCGTACTGATGCGGAATTTTGTACCCGGCATAGATGTGAGAATCCACCCTTACTCCCGGCCCCCCTGGCAAAACAAGATGTGTGATTTTACCGGGTGAAGGGATAAAGTTGTTTTGCGGATTTTCTGCATTTATGCGACACTCTATTGAGTGCCCTTCATGAGTTATTTGGTCCTGAGTAAAGGGGAGTTTTTCACCCGATGCAGTAAGGATCTGATATTTTATCAGATCTATATCAGTACAAAGCTCAGTCACAGGATGTTCAACCTGAATGCGGGTGTTCATTTCGATGAAGAAAAACCGATTCTTCTCATCTACGATAAATTCTATTGTGCCCACCCCTGTATACTGAGTTTCTCTTGCCAATCTCACAGCCGCTTCAAACATCTCAGCCCTGACCTCTTCGGGAAGAAAAGGCGCAGGACTCTCTTCCACAAGCTTCTGGTGTCTTCTCTGAATTGAACAGTCCCTCTCCCCCAAAGCCAAGGCATTGCCGTAATTATCAGCCAATACCTGAACTTCCACATGCCGGCCAGCCTCAATGTAGCGCTCCACATACACGCTGTCATTTCCAAAGAAATTCCTTGCTTCACTTCTTGCAGAATGGAGACTTTCTTCAAGTTGAAATTTCTCCCGTACTATCCTCATTCCCTTTCCACCACCTCCTGCGGCAGCCTTAATGATGATGGGGAACCCGATCTCTTCCGCAATTTCCATCACCAACTTATCACTCTCAACAGCACCCAGACTTCCCGGTATCACCGGAACACCAGCACTTAAGGCAGTGTTAAGAGCAGCGATCTTATCGCCCATGCGGCTGATTGTACCATGAGACGGTCCGATAAAGGTGATCCCATAATCATCCACCATTTTAGCAAATTCGCTGCTTTCTGAAAGAAATCCATAGCCGGGATGGATCGCATCTGCCCCGGACACTTTTGCAGCTGTTATTATCTCCAGCTTATCCAAATAGGTTTCAGCAAGTGTTCCGCGCCCCAGACACATCGCCTTATCGGCCATTGAGACATGCAAAGATTCACTGTCAGCCTGAGCATAAACTGCAACAGACTCTATTCCCAGTTCCCTGCACGTACGAATCACCCGTAAAGCAATTTCGCCGCGATTGGCTATAAGTATTCGTCTTATCATATCGAAAACTCTTTCTCTAAGGTTTATCCGGGAATATGTATTTGGGAAAAATGCCGATTTATCTTATCGGTCGAAAAAATCAGGTAAGCAGGAGAAAATATATTCACTGATGCAAACCGATGTCAAATCAGATCTGATTTTTTTTCTTTTGAAATCGACAAACCTTCCAGTAATGAGTTTCTGTATCCCAAGTATTTCTATTTATCACATTATTTCTAACACTCGATTTCCCCAAAAAACCATATTATCCATAAAATGCACAATTCATTTTGCCCGAGGGGTACATGGTTACACTGGTAGTTCAAAACAAGAATAGATCCCAAACTTCACATCTTCTGTTCAGAACCATCGGAGCACAGGAAATCTCTGTTCAACCTCTGATTAATGACCTCAACAACTCCACAGCTCTCTCGGCTGGGGACCTTCGCCAGATAGTCATTGGCCACGGACTGAACAAATTCCCATACCCTGACAGCCAAAGTGCTCAAAAGCTTCTCTCCGTGTTAAGGGATCACAAGGTTGAGGCTATAATGGTGCCCGCTCCAAAACCTGGAACAGAAGTTCTGGCGGCAAATTCTGCAGTGTTGAATACAACCTCAGTTGAGCTGTTCAATTCCCGTAAAGAACCGGTCCTGAAAATCGATGCTGATTCCAAGCTCTTTTTTGTCATCTCGGATGTGTCAGGGAAAGATCAGACCCGAAGGGTTTTCAGAGCAGCACACGGAGGCTCCAGATACAGTGACCTGGAAAGTTTGCTCAGATCCCTTGCCTTCCACGATCCTGTCGTTGATATCTATTGCAAGGAGAAAAACACACAGGTGATAAGAATTGACCCCAGACGATTTGCCTGGCTGAGCTTAGGGTCCAAACTTACTCACTCGCGCGGCACCAATCTTTCGGTACTGCTTAAAGAGATCACCTCAGTTTGTAAAAGTTGGCACTATGATGACTATTTCGGGCTCTCGGATCTCTCCAACCGAAATATAAAGGGTATGAACAGAAACAGAGTTCTCTCTCACCTGACGGATTATGGCACACTTGTGGCCACAGCATCACATCATGATCTTCTGGCCAACAGCAACACCCCAAACATTGCAACAGAGCAAGTAGCCGCTGCAAAGAGCACAGATCACCGGACTGAGAGAAAAAGTAAAACCCTCCAAGATCTGCTCAGACGACCATCTCCCCCGCCCCCTATGGAGAGTTTCTGGTTTGATACAAATATTTTAAGCCGGATAGCGGTTATTATCCTTCCAGTAATGTCTGTCTCTTTTCTTAAGATTTTTACCGGCTTACTTATCCAGTCCCGTGTGGTGGGTGCGGTATTTGGTGCAATAGCACTAATCGCCTCGGGTTTTCTCCTGGCAAGAAGTCTTTACTTTGTGAAATGCAAACGCATGATTCAAAACACACCGACATCAAAAATCAGATCTGCAAGCATAGGTTTGGTTGAACTCACAGGTAAAGCTGAGTGTAAATTTAATCTCAAAACACCTTTCACCCTGGTGCCCTGCCTGTACTATCAGTGTCGAGTTTACAGGCGTAACTACAGTCAGAATGACGGACCGAGGTGGAAACTGACCAGGAGTTATTCCTCAGGAAAGCTCCCTTTCTATCTTACCGATGATACCGGGCGAATACTTGTACAACCCAGTAAGGCGATGTTTTGCCGCTCGCAGTTAAAAAGGGAGATTGTAAACGGAAACGGCTCTGCTTTCAGTGCAGTTGACAGAGATACAAAGGTTGAAACAGATTTCATTCCCGAAGGAGGGAGTGTTTATCTACTTGGGTTCAGGTACCGTAAATGGCAGAAAAAAAGCGTCCAAGAGCGTGTCCGCGAGAGACTTCATGCCCTTGAGTATAACAAATCAGAACTGGTCAGATACGATACAAATGGTAACAATCGCCTCGACCATGATGAGCTGCTCAGAGCCGCTGCTCAGATTGAAACTGAAATACGTGCTCCGTCCCGTACCCTTACACCAGGAAGGGATATCATGATAGGGAATTCTCCACACGGCAAGACACCACTGATTGTTTCAGGATCTGAAAAAGATCTTATAAAACGTCTAAGTACTGACAGCTTAATTTATCTTATATCAGGTTTCCTTTTACTTGCATTTACCATAAAAGTATTTGTATCATTTGCTTAAAACTACTAACAACCATTCCCCAGAAAGACTCTAAACATGGGAACCATACTCTTGATTTTGATGCTCACCGCATTGGCAGTAGTTGTTGTTTATATGATTATTATGTTCAACGGACTTATCACCCTGCAAAGTAACATTTCAAAATCCTGGAGCAATATAGACATCTTACTTAAACAGCGCTATGATGAGATCCCGAAATTGCTCAAAGTGTGTGAAGGGTATATGATACATGAGCGCACCACACTGGAAAATGTCACCAGGGCACGTGCCATACTCGATAACTCAAATAGCAAAGAACAACAGACACAGGCAAGCAATATGCTCTCATCAACACTTCGATCCCTCTTCGCTGTGGCAGAGAAATATCCCGAACTAAAAAGTGATATCAGTTTCCGACAGCTTCAGTCAAGAATTTCAGAAATTGAGGAGATGATTGCTGATCGCCGCGAATTCTATAACGAAACAGTCAACACCTACAACATCAGGATACGGCAATTTCCGGATTTTTTCATTGCCAGACAACTTGGATACCGTTCACGTCCAATGTGGAAAATCAATCCTAAGCATCGTGATGATGTAGATATAGAGTTCTCTTACAGTTCAATAGCCCGGTGAAAATCCGGGTTTGCCGTGTATGCAATAAATCTTCCATCCAAACGATGTCAAATTGGCTGTACAGCTCCTCAAGCTGGCCCAAAAAGCGGGATAATTTGACAAAACCATGTTATCTATGTATTTCTTTTTTCTAATACGCTTCCTTTTTCACCTTTAATCACTCTTTTGGGAAAAAATCAGCTTATGAAAAAATCAGTACTCTTTTTTACTCTTATTCTGACACTTTTCTTTGCTGTTTCAGGGAAACCGGGACAGCCCCTTTCAGTTGCCCTTACAGGTCAGTACCCTCCGTTCAGTTTCTATGATGGACGTGGTGAGGTAAGAGGGTTTGATGTGGATATATCCAACGCCATCGCAGAAAAGCTGGGTTTGGAACTGCAAATTATCACCACAGAATGGGACGGCATACTTGCCGGACTATTGGCAAACCGCTACGATGCGATCATCGGCTCAATGGCCATAACCCCTCAAAGAGCCGAAAGAGTCCTCTTTTCAGACCCCTACTATATCTCAGGGGCACAGTTTTTCATTCACGAAGAAAACCGGCAGGATATCAGGAGTGTAAGCGATTTAAAGTCCAGAAGGGTGGGAGTTGTTCTGGGCGAAACCTTTGAACATTACTTAAGAGAACATCACCCGGAAATTGAAGTTGTGACCTACAGAAGCACCGTCGATATATTCCAGGATATGCACAACAGACGCATAGATGCTTTTTTGAGCGACAGGCTGGTGGGACTCTACCAGGTTAACTCTGCAGAGATGCCCTTTGTACCGGCGGGAGATCTTCTCTATGAAGAAAGAATGGGTATTCCGGTGAGAAAAGATAATCCAGAGCTGCATGGTGACATCAACGCCGCACTCCACGAGCTCCAAAGAGAAGGGATTTTGGAGCAGATCCATTCCAAGTGGTTCGGTCCCCAAAGCTCCGGTCACACCTCCGATATCACAACCAGAACAGTTGTTTCAATGCTTATAAAGGGTTTCTCTACTACCATTCAGGTTGCTTTACTATCACTTGTGTTTGGTCTTCTGCTTGCGATACCAGCCGGAGTTCTGCTGCACTCAGAGCCAAAGTTTTGGTACAGTGTAGTACGGGGGATCACGGATTTCATTCGCGGCACCCCGGTTTTGATACAGCTGTTTTTTATCTACTTTGGGGCGCCTCAGCTTGGGATCTCCTTATCTCCTGTGACTTCTGCAGTGATCACTCTTACCATCAATTCTGCGGCCTATATGTCGGAGGTGATCCGTTCAGGGTTGATCTCTGTCGATCAGGGGCAGGCTTTTGCTGCGCGGGCACTGGGACTGAACCGTCTCCAACAATTCACCTATGTAATATGGCCCCAGGCATTCAGAATCGCCCTTCCACCACTTGTTAATTCCAGTGTGGCACTACTCAAAGATACCGCTTTGGTTTCTGTTATCTCGGTCAGCGAGGTAATACGTGAAGCACAATCGATAATCAGTGTAACTTTCGATCCGATGAGATACTACTTTGCAGTTGCGATCATGTTTTTTGTTTTTACCTATCCCCTGATGAGACTTGCGGGAAGAATAGAACGAAATCTTAAAAGTAAGGGCTTTTCTGTATGATAGAAATAAAAAACCTCTCCTTTTCATACCCCGGCGGTGAGAAAAGGGTGCTAAAAAATATCAGCGCATGTTTTGACGATGATGGAACTATTAGTGCAATCCTTGGAGAAAGTGGTTCAGGCAAAACAACTCTTCTGCGATGCTTGGGAGGTTTCCTCCAGCCCCAGTCGGGGGAAATTATTGTAAAGGGAGAAAACATCAGCACAATTGAAGAGAAGCATTTCAGAAGTATGGTGGGGATAGTTTTTCAGCGCCTGTATCTGTTCCCTCACAGAACTGTAATGGGCAATCTCACTCTTGCACTTGAGAAAGTGATGAGAGTTCCGCCCAAATCAGCAAAAGAGAAGGGGCACGCGGTACTCAGCCGTCTGGGACTTGAGCACCTGGCCCAGAGCTACCCCTCGCAATTAAGTGGAGGTCAGGCACAGAGAGTTGCCATTGCAAGAGCACTGGTACTTGATCCCGATTACCTTCTTCTTGACGAGCCGACATCAGCACTTGACATAAACACAACCAGAGATTTTGGTGACTGGCTGGTGCACCTTCAGGAGCGTACCAAATTCATAATAGTCACCCATGACCTACCCTTTGTTCATGATATAGCATCTACAGGTGTTCTCGTTAACAAGGGAGAGATCGAGGCACAGGGCAGTATTGAAATGATCACTGATGTTTTTACCCGTACACACCAGAGCATCTCTGAGATGAGCTGATTTGCCTGCATTGCTCTTTTGTGTGTATTTTTTCTTTAACCCGGATATACACTTTTACAGGGGGCAGAATGAACAGACATACCCATTTTCTATTGGTTGTGGCTCTTATAACAATCCTTACAGGATGCAGCAATGAGCCTCAGCTCTCATTTATGGCCGGTGGTGCACCAAACGAGATAGCGTACTGGGAATCTGTAACTGAAAGATTTACAGAGGAAACCGGCATACCGGTAAGACTCATTCGCCAGACAACTGACACAGATCAGAGAAAACAGAGCATAATTATGGCTCTCAGAGGCAGAAGGAGCGATCCGGATGTGATGCTGGTGGATGTGGCCTGGATCGGTCAGCTTGCAGCCTCAGACTGGCTTTACCCACTGAATGACTATGATATCGACATCTCTCCTTTTTTCCAGAGCGTAATCTCTCTTGCAAATTTTTACAATGACCAGTTGATCGGAATTCCCCTTTATGTAGACGGCGGACTTCTCTATTATCGAAAAGATCTCCTTGAACGGTATGGGTTCAGCGGTCCGCCCCAGCACTGGAGTGAACTTCTTGACATGGCTAAAAAGGTTCAGCTGAACGAACGTAACGTTAACGATAATTTCTGGGGATTTGTATGGCAGGGTGCCCAGTACGAGGGTCTTGTGTGTAATGTAGTGGAAATTTTTACATCTGCAGGGGGTGGCATTCTCGATCAGGATGGCAATTCAAAATTAATGGATCCAAACAATCTTGAAGCACTGGAGTTTATGACATCACTGATACACACTCACAAAATTTCTCCCCCCAACACATTTACCGACATGAAGGAGGAGGAGGTCAGGATGTCGTTTCAGGCGGGCAATGCAATGTTTCAGCGAAACTGGCCCTACGCCTGGGGACTTCATAATGCTCAGGGCTCTGGTGTCAGGGGTAATGTTGGAATCGCGCCTCTGCCCTCCTTTCAACAAAACAGCAGCGCAGCAACTCTGGGAGGATGGCATGCGGTTATATCAAGCTATACCGATGTGCCGGAAAAAGCGGTAAAATTCTTGAAATATATAACCTCCTATGATGTGCAAAGGGACATGGCCCTCAATCTCGGGTGGAATCCGGGACGTACTGATATTTACGATGACCCTCAGATAAGAGAAGCTATGCCTCACTTAATTGAACTAAAACCGGTTTTTGAAAACGCTGTGCCCCGCCCGGTAGTGCCCTATTATGCTGAGATCTCAAGTGTGCTGCAAAGATATATCAACGCGGCCCTCGCAGGACTGATGTCACCCCAAGACGCCCTCGAAAGGGCCGATCGGGCAGTAAGCAAAATCATAAAATCTTATGAACAAAATTAAACGAATACTTTTGAATTACCAAAAGAGAGAAGCACAATGTGCTTCTCTCTTTATATTTCCTCTTTTAGCTGTTACCATTGCCTTTATCCTTATCCCTGTGGTCGGCACGTTCCTGAACAGCCTGTACAGGGATGTGGCCTTTATGCCCAGAACGTTTATTGGTATTGCAAACTACCGCTCAGTACTCTCCTCCACCTACTTCTGGAGGGCAACGGTGTTTACACTTATGTTCACCTTTGCAGCAGTTGCCCTGGAGCTTTTTTTCGGGCTTATCTTTGCACTGATACTGAACGAAAAAATTCCCGGCAGAGGAGTATTGAGGGCAACAATACTCATCCCCTGGGCGATCCCCACCATAATAGCAGGCAGGACCTGGCAGCTGATGTACCAGTACAGTTACGGGGTTATCAATTTTCTGTTTACAAGAACAGGTTTTCTGGAAGAGAATGTAAATTGGCTTGGAAGTTCCGGGAGTGCATTTTGGGCAATTGTTATTGCTGATGTGTGGAAAACCACCCCTTTTGTGACGATTATATTACTGGCAGGGCTTCAGGCGATACCACAGGATTTGTACAATCAGGCTAAAGTCGATGGTGCCGGACTGTTCCGCAGATTCTACAAGATCACCCTCCCTCTTATCAGTCCGGTCCTTCTGGTGGCACTGATTTTCAGAACAATTGATTCAATGAGAATATTTGACCTGATCTACGTCCTGACCGGCGGAGGCCCCGGAGGCAATACGCAAACACTTTCATATCTTGGATTCAGGTATTTCAACAATGATCAGTTTGGCATGGGTTCAACCATCTCTGTTGTCATGTTCATGATATCCTTCACCATAACCATCCTCTATATCCGGGCAGGGAAATTCAGCAGGGGGTTAAATTAACAGATGAAAGAGCTGATTGTAAAAAGGTCGATGATTTTTGCGGGTTCAGTTTTTTTGCTCGGATTTGCACTTACGCCCTTTCTGTGGATGATAATCATCTCATTCACACAGGAGCCTGATTTTCTTCTTACCGGAAACTACAGTTTTACCTTCGGAAACTATATCAACATCCTCACCATCAGCTCTCTTCATTTCCCCGACTATCTGCGTAACAGCCTTATCGTTTCATCTCTGACCGCACTTGCGGTGACGGTAATAACCAGTTTTGCCGCTTATGGGGTATCCCGTTTTCGGTTTCCCGGCAGGATAGCTATACCAGTTGGGATTCTTGCAGTGTCAATGTTTCCCCAGATAAGCATTGTGGGGTATCTTTTCAGAATGTTTTCTGCAGCGGGTATAACCAATACCTACTGGGCACTTGTACTCCCCTATACAGCCTGGACGGCCCCTATCGCACTATGGATCAATATGAGCTATTTTATGCAAATCCCCACAGAACTTGACAAAGCAGCACTGGTCGATGGTGCCGGCAGAATCAGAACTCTTCTTAAAATCATTCTCCCCCTCGCTCTTCCGGGCCTGTTTTCTTCCTTCATACTCATCTTTATCATGAGTTTTAATGAATTTCTGTTTGCCCTGATGTTAACAATAGATTATTCGGCACAGACAATTCCGGTTGGAATCGCTCTGTTTCAGGGCATACATGGTGAAATCCCCTGGGGCAACCTAATGGCCGCCTCTGCGGTTTCATCCATTCCGCTTGTGGTTGTAACACTGGTATGTCAACGCTACATTGTTGGCGGCCTGATGAGCGGTTCTCTAAAAGCGTAAATCATTCCAAAGAGGGATAATACATGTCGGAGAAAAAAATACCCAATCTACAAGAAAACGAAAAATCTGAAGCCACAAAAATAACACTCAAAAATGTAACCAAAACATTTCATACATTCAGAGGTAGTGTAGAGGTTCTCAAATCACTTGACCTGAAAATTTACCCGGGGGAATTTTTCGTTCTTCTGGGCCCCTCCGGATGTGGAAAGAGTACCACTCTCAACCTGATTGCAGGACTTGAAAAACCATCCTCAGGAACAATCTCCTTTTCAGATAAAACGGTTGCTGACAGTGGAAAAAATATTTTTCTTCTCCCCTTTGAACGGGACGTTTCATTTGTATTTCAGAACTATGCGATTTATCCTCATATGACTATAGAGAAAAATATTGAATTCCCCCTCACAAATCTTAAAAAGAAAATTTCCAGATCCCAGCGCTCAGAACGGGTACGCAAAACAGCCCAAACCCTTCAGATCCAGCATCTTCTAAACCGTAAACCCTCAGAGCTCTCAGGCGGTCAGCGCCAGCGGGTTGCGATCGGACGGGCTATTGTGAGAAATCCGTCCGTTTTTCTGATGGATGAGCCGCTTTCCAATCTGGATGCCAAACTTCGCATGGAGATGCGGGCAGAGCTTAAAGCGATACAGAAAAGGCTTGGAATTACAACGGTCTATGTGACACACGATCAGGTTGAAGCAATGACCCTGGGAGACAGAATTGCGATACTGGATCAGGGAATAATACAGCAGACAGGCTCACCTGATCAGATCTACTCCAAACCTTCAAATAAATTCGTAGCATCGTTTATCGGTTCACCCCCTATGAATATTCTCACAGGCAAAACAGTGACCCAGGGTGAGGAGACCCTCTTTTCAACTCAAGATTTCACCCTCAGAATCAAAGAACCACTCAGCTCCATGCTCAAACCCCATCTCCATAAAGAGATTCTGCTTGGTATACGACCGGAACACTTTTCTCTTACCGATCATAACCCGGACTTAATAATCAGCTTTAACGTAACAGAGAATCTTGGATCAGAGTATCTCCTTCATTCGTTTATGAAGGGAGGGGGGAATTTTATTGTATCTGCCCCTTATTGTCCTGAGAACAAGGAAAAAGTTCCGCTTTCAGTTGATATGAATGAGGTGCATATGTTCGATTCTGAAACCGGAGAGAGGCTACGGTGAGCAGTTCTGATTATGTTAATCTGGGCAGGTAAAAAAAGGCTCTCTGAACAGAGCAGAGAGCCTTAGGGGTTTGACACATTCTTTTGGTTACATTTTCCAGAGGACCCCTGCAGTTAAATAGTTTCTGAACCGCCCCAGGTAAGCATTTTCAATGTATACAGCAAAATTATCTCTTATGAAATAGTTTGTCCCCTGTTTTGAAGCTATTCTTATTCTGCTGTGTCCGTACCATCCGGGCTGTAGAAGGTCAAGACTTAGGCCAAGTCCAATATACACATCAAAATTTTCGAGCCATTCAAAAGGTTCCCCCACATTTTTAAATCCCAGATGGGCAGTACCCATGCCTGCAACAGTTATTCCCAGCTCCGAAAACCCGTAATTAACATCTGAAACAAAACTTCCGATCCCGGCAATACCAAAACTCAATGGTACAGCTTCACCGACTCTGTGTTCACCAACGATATATTCCACCCCGGGATTAAGCGCAAGACCCACTCTCCCCCACCATGGACTAAACCCAATTGCGGCAAAATATGACATATCACCGGTATCAAAATGCGGGTCCCATTCCTCAAATGCGTTATTTTCGCTCCATGCAAATGATGTAAGCAGCAGTATTGCAAGTGCAGAGACTATCGATAATACGCTCTTTTGTTTTTTCATGATAAACTCCCCTCGAGAGAATTTTTTAACTAATTGTTCTCTTAATAAACAGGAGTGCAAAGACAGTGCCCAAAGGACACTTTGTGCATCAATTTGATGTTTCTTTGTGGGGAGGGGGATAACCTCTTCATAAGCTACATTTTTAGAGGTTAAAAGTCAGAGGGAAAGGATGCTGAAATAGTGGTATCTGTCCCCAAAAAGAGATCAATCCTGTCCTTACCTTAAGGGCTGGTTAGAACTGGCGCTTCGAACACATAAATGCTGTAAACATCTCAACAAAACCGGACGTTTCCAACAGTACTTGTCACCGATATGAATTCAAAATAATTGTGAATCAATTCGTTTGAAATGTTAAACGAATCTGTTTTTACCAGGAAAACAGGAAATCATTGTATTGAAGTGGAGATGGTTATATATTATTCTAAGAAATTAAACTCCCATCAGTTAACTCCAAGTGTATCGTTTGTCACTATTCCAAAAGAACATGCCATATAAACCACATATGGCAAGAACGCTATCAAGCAGCGAATTTACTTTAGTATAACAGAAAAAAAATCGGGAAGGATGCTATGATACAAAAAAGGATAAACCTATTTCGTTGTGTTCCTATACTCCTGTTGTCGCTTCTGTTTTACGGATGTGCACACAGGGATATAGGTCAGGTGAAATGTAATCAATTTAAAACGGCTCCTGAATTGAATCAAAAAATTCAGACAGCGTTAAGCTTGATGGATTCGGGAGCTCTGCTTGAGGCTGTACTTACGCTTGACAGAGTGATTGTAACATGGCCTGAATATGCTCCAGCATATCTTTATCGGGGGGAGGTAAAAATTTTACTTAATAACTACGCAGGGGCTAAAAGGGATTTCAACAAGGCCATAAAGCTGGATGCAGATTACGCGCGTGCATACACCAACAGAGGACTGGTAAAGGCAATCACTGAAGATATCCAGGGAGCAATGCGAGATCATAACACAGCAATCAAAAAAGACCCCCATCTTGCGGATGCATACAACAACCGGGGATTCACCAAAGGACTTACAGGGGATCTGAGAGGAGCAATCGCTGATTACAGAAAAGCTATAGAGCTTGATCCGGATCACCAATACGCTTTTTACAACATCGGTTTGATAAAAATGACGCTTGAAGAGTATGGGGCTGCAATTGAAAAATTTGACATAGCGATAAAAAACAATCCCTGGTTTGCAAGTGCCTACTGTTCAAGGGGACAGTCCAGACAACTGATGGGAGACCATGCTGGTGCCTTGGAAGAATACAAAAAAGTTCTTGAGATTGATCCTGACTATGTGACGGCGCTGTACAATATGGGGCTGACATATGCCGGATTACGGGATTATGTGGAGGCGATAAAAGCTTATAGCAGGGCAATTGAGATTAACCCTGAGTTTCCCGATGCATATTACAGCCGTGGTATAAGCAGATATATTTTAGATGATTACAGTGGGGCGATTGATGATTTCAGCATGGTGTTGCTGTTTAACCCACTATTTGTTGATGCAGTTTTCAAACGCGCTAACTGTAAAGCGCGTCTTGGAGATTCAGAAGGTGCCCTTGACGATTACGGGTATGTAATAGCCATAGATCCACTGCACTACAAAGCGCATGTAAGCCGAGGAATGACCAGGGAAAAAACAGGGGATGTCAGGGGTGCGCTGGAAGACTATACTGCTGCAATTGAAATAAATCCTGAGTATAAGTGGGCATACTATTTCAGAGGGGCGCAAAGACTGAAAGAAGAAAATTGTCATGATGCAATAGAAGATTTCGACAGAGTCATAGAAGCTTCTCCCGGAAAATTCTTTTATGCATATGTAGCAAGAGGGGGATGTAAACATAAGCTTGAGGATTATGAAGGAGCGATATCAGACCTCTCAAGAGCTATCGAGCTCAACCCGGATTATGCTCAAATCTACGCTCTGTTCAATGACCGGGGGCAGAGCAGGAACCGGCTCGGTGATTACCAGGGAGCTGTTGAGGATTACACAAAATCAATTAAACTCAAACCCTGCGACGAAACTGCCTATTTCTACAGAGGGAAAAATCTGTTTCATCTGAGAAAATATGAGCAGGCCATAAAGGATTTGAATAAGGCCATAGATCTCAGAGACGAAAAATACACTCTTGCTTATTACTACAGAGGGATGTGCAAAAAGAGAAAAAAAGATTATACAGGGGCTATTGAGGATTTCACCATATATGTCGAGCGGTTTCCCGATTTTAAGATCGCCTATATATTGCGGGGGCTAAGCAGATTCAGAGTTGAGGAGTACTGTGGGGCACAGAAGGACTTTAGCAAAATAATTGAGCTCGATTCCGGAGATAAATTTGCTTATTACATGAGAGCATTGGTAAAAATCGAGACTGGAGAGATATGTGAAGGGTGCCGGGATCTCAGCAAAGCCGGTGATTTGGGGTATACCAAAGCCCTGGATGCTTACAATGAATTTTGTAAATAGGCAAGGATTAAAGGCTTATTCCCATTCTTTCTCAATAAGATCATTCTATTCAGCTCTTTTCATTCGTTGTCAATTTATCAGAGGAAATAAGCTTTTAAAGATTGCTCTGATATGAGGTCGGAATTTCTTCTTTCCCAGAAACCAAGCCTAACATTAGATAATTGTCTGACTTTATCATTCAAATCTCATAAAAGCGCTTTGTTCTCTCACATAAGCGCACTGAACTAATTTTGATTTCCGAATAGCGAATAATCGGTCTACTGCACCCGTTGACACATAATACAAACAGATAATCAGTAAGGAATATTATGGAAAGCCATTGCTGGAGGTGTGGTAAAATAATCTTGTTGGTGGATAACTATGGCAGCGAGGTGAGATGGCTGTGTTTTGAATGCAGTGAAATTGAGAAAAAAAGAAATGATGGAGGAAAATTCGGTAATTTGGCAAGGCCATACTGATATTCCCAAACAGGACACTAAAACGGGGAAAGTAAGGTTTAAATGCAGTTTCTGCGGCTATGAGCAATTTGTTGAAAAGATCTATACACTTGATGATATTTCAAGTATCAAGTGTACATTCTGTAGAAATTCGGTAAAGAATCGGAGGGATTTAAATCTTGGATTAACACATATTTTTAATTCTTATTGCACTGTTATTAGCGATACCGTATGCGGATCCGGGAAACAGGGATATGGTTCATCTGGGATATTTTATTGTATTAGCCATATGTGTCTTGGTTTGCGGCATGAGGGCGGCAAAGGATTGGGAAATGAAAATAAGAGTTAAAAAAATGAAAAGGACAGCAAAGAATAGCGATGAATGATTTTTTCGTTTGTTAGTTTGGTATCTTTATGGCCTCCTTAAGTTGACACCAATGCGCATCATGCGGGAGAGCCAAAAGGAGAAATCGGTGCCGTCTTCGGCAGGTGTCCAGAATATTTCTATTCCTAAGTCTTAGCTCTTTTATGGTTATGATCGCCCTCGGTTGCCAAACACTTCTTGAGGAAACGGTTGTAAGCGTAGTGCCGGGAGTAAAAACGACCGGCACAGAATGTGGGAACAAGTTCGCAAAAAAAAGGACTCATCTATGATGAGCGATAGAGTCCGCTTTCAGATCTGATTAAAGTCATGGAATCAGTCTCTTTAAAATCGAGATCAAAAATGGAAACACAGACTTCCCGATCCAGAATGCTGAGCATGCCAAAACCAGGCTCCATATTCTTATCGAAAGGCCCTTTAAGATGTCCCGGGTTCACATACAGTTTCCCGTCATCGAGGCGAATTTCCGCTTTATGAGTGTGGCCATGAAGGATAATATCAGATTTGGCTACATCCTCCCGTGTCAGATCCTTATCGATGCTGTGCACCAGCAGGATCTGTAAACCCATCACGGTTTCGGTCTGCTTTGAAGGCAGAGAACCGTTTCTGTAGCGTTCATCATATATACCCGGCACCTGTACTACATCGAGATATCTGTCGCCCAGCTCAGAGACATCATCGTAGTCATCTCCCAGATGATAGAGGGAAGCTATTTTATGTTTTGAGATAAGAAAATCAACTGCCTTATTAAGGTAAGACAGATTGCGATGAGTATCACTTACGATTCCGATTCTCATAACAGTTCCCCTTATGATCGTTTTAAAAAATTGAGGGCTGCCCGAAGCAACCCATCGTTATCAATCCTGCATTACTTTAAGACCCTGCGGCCTGTTTTACGGAAGATACTCTGCTGAGATTTTTTTCATACTCTTTAAGGTATATCTGAGCCTGATTAACCACATTTTCGACCGTATACCCAAACTTCTCATCAAGAACCTGAAAAGGTGCTGAAGCTCCGAATCTCTCCATGCCAATAACCTTGCCCAAAGGTCCAGTCAGTTCCTTGAGATTTAAAGGCAGTCCGGCGGTGAGTCCCAGTACCGGAGCAGAGAAAGGGATCACAGATTCCCTGTACTCTTGTGATTGTTCATTGAAAAGCCCCTCACAAACCGCGGAGACCACTCTTGTGGCTATCCCCTTTTGGGCCAGGACTGCAGCACTTTCCACAAGTGTTATAACTTCGGAGCCGTTACCGACAAGAACAAGATCAGGTTTTCCCTCACACTCGACTATTGTGTAGGCCCCCTTCTCTACCCCCAGAGCATCGTCATATCTGGTGGATCCAGGTTTAGAAGGCAGATCTTTTATTTTTTGCCTTGAGAGCAGAAGCGCAGTTGGTCTGTCCCTGTTTTCCAGAGCGATTTTCCAGGCTATAGTGGTTTCAGCCGGATCAGCGGGACGAAAAACCAGCATACTTAATTTCCCCTCGGGGTTAGCCATTTTTTCCAGCAGTCTGATCTGTAATTCCTGTTCGATTGGCTGGTGTGTAGGCCCATCCTCCCCTACCCTGAAGGCATCATGGGTCCAGACATACATAACCGGCAGTCCCATCAGAGCAGCAAGACGCACTGCGGGTTTCATATAATCAGAGAAAGCGAAGAAAGTTCCACAAACAGCCATAACACCACCGTGTGAAGCAATACCGTTCATTACAGCAGCCATAGTAAACTCAGCAACCCCGGCCTGCAGAAACGCACCGGAAAAGTCATCCTTTTTAAGAATGCTGCTCTGCTTAAGAAAACCATCGGTTTTATCGCTGTTAGAAAGATCTGCGGAAGAGACAATCATATTGTCGAACTTTTTGCCAAATTCACCAAGCACAACCCCGGAAGCTGCACGACTGGGAATGTCTGCCTTATGCTCGATACTTTCCCAATCCAGAGCAGGAATTTCATCATTGATGTAAGAACTGAGTTTGACGGCGAGGTCGGGGTTTTGCTTTTCCCACTGTGCCTGCTGTTCTTTTTTACTCTTTGCGTAAGCTCTTTTCCGGTCAAGAACTTCTTTATAGTACTGATCTACCTCAGGGAATATCACAAACGGATTTTCCGGATCACCACCAAGTTTTTTTACGGTATCCTCAAATGATGCACCCGCGGCAGAAAGAGGCATCCCATGAGTTGCCACCTGACACTCAAAGCTGTTTCCTTTCTCATCCACCGCTCCCTTACCCATTACAGTATTACCAATGATAAGTGTGGGACGCTGTTTTTCAGAGACAGCCTTATCGAGAGCTTCTCTTATCTGATGCTGATCGTTACCGTTTATTGTAATTACACTCCATCCCCAGGCCCTGTACTTGGCCGCGGTATCCTCACTGGTCACTTCAGATGTGCAGCTTGAAAGCTGAATTTCATTTGAATCAAAAAACATCACAAAATTACTCAGCCCCAGATGTCCGGCTAAACGCCCCACACCCTGTGAGATCTCCTCCTGAATACCACCATCTGAAATGTAGGCATAAGTCTTGTGCGCCATCCATTCGCCGAAACGTGCCACCAGGAACCGTTCGGCAATCGCGGCACCAAGTCCCATTGCATGCCCCTGTCCAAGCGGACCCGATGTATTCTCAACTCCCCGTTTTATATCCCGCTCAGGGTGCCCGGGAGTAGGACTCCCCCACTGTCTGAAATTCTTTATTTCATCGATGGAGTAGTTGCCTGCAAGGGTAAGAGCGGAATAGAGCATGGGAGACATATGCCCCGGATCGAGATAGAAGCGATCACGGTTAAACCATGCGGGATCATCGGGATCCCAGTTGAGATACTCAGTATACAAAATGTTGATAAAATCAGCACCTCCCATGGCCCCTCCCGGGTGACCTGATTTGGCTCGCTCCACCATAGCTGCTGAAAGAATACGAATATTATCCGCGGCACGGTCGATAGTTTTGAAATCCATTTGTGTGAGTACTCCTGAGAAAAAAACCGTGATATATTGAAGATTATTAAACCCGATGATGATAAATATTACCCGCAGGTGTCTGCAGAAATTGAAAAATAATTAATGCACACCCTAAAAAGCATTTTTCCCTGAACTGCTGATCTGTTCCATTTAACTCAAAAGTGGCGTTTCCTTTGAGAATTTTTCAGGCGAGCCGCTTTGAGGGCGGGCTTTGACCGGCATACTCTTTGCACCTTTTTCACTTTGGTCAGAATGCCCTGTGGAGGATTGGTGTCAAAGGATATTTTCTACTTTTTAATTGCAATAATTTTATCCTTTCTTGTTTTCCTGCTCGATATCTTGTTGGGACCTCAGGGATATGTGGAATGGGTCCTCTACTCTATTCCTCTTGTAGTCGTCTACAACGCTAAACGCATTGCTTATACATACCTGATTCTTGGACTCTCAACCGTACTACTCTACTTAGCCATGCCCTATTCTCTTGTCTACCAGATCAACCCAACCGTATCCCTAATCAACAGGTCTGAAGGTCTGATTACCTTCCTGATTTTCTCTTTTATCATAAATAACCTCATCAAAGCGAGGCATAATTTAGAACAATCAAACTTATCTCTGCAGAGTAAAACAGAAGAACTAAGCTATCTCAACAAGGAGCTTGAGTCTTTCAGCTACTCTGTTTCCCACGATCTGCGCACCCCCCTTTCAACAATAAAAGGGTTTGGCGATATCATAATTGAAGACCATGCAAACACCCTGGATAAAGAGGTTTTGGATTATGTCAGGGTGATTAATTCTGAAGCAAAGAAAATGGGGCAGCTTATAAATGATATGCTTAGATTATCCAGAGTTTCACGTACTGAGCTTAATCCTGAAGAACTCGATTTAACTGAAATCATCACCTCCATTGTAGATGAACTGAGGCAAAAACAACCTCATAAGAAGGTAACCGTTAGAATCGAAGAAAATTTATCCCTCATTGCAGATAAAAACCTGTTACAAATTGCACTCTCCAATCTTTTAAACAATGCCTGGAAATACAGTAGTAAAAACGACAAAGCGGTCATTGAGGTGGGGAAAACCGAAATAAATGGAAAAACAACCTATTTTGTCAGGGACAACGGGGTGGGATTTGACCAAAGGAGAGCTTCTGAGTTGTTTATTCCATTCAATCGCCTCCATTCCCAACAGGAGTTTAAGGGAACGGGAGTGGGATTATCCATAGTGAGTGCGGTAATAAAAAGACATGGTGGTGAGATCTGGGCAGAAGGCAAAAGGGGAAAAGGAGCAGTTTTCTATTTTACAATACCCCGCAGGTTATAAAGTATCGGCTGACCGATCCTGCAAATTGTGTCAAAAACATCCTGTGTATAATTTGTCTGTAAAGCTTAGGTTGATGCCTATGCACATCCAGCGGGAAAACCTGAAAGAGGACCAGTGCAGTCCGAGCATAATGCAAATAAAACAGCTGAATATTACGGGTACGCCGCGAGGCGTTGCGGCCAAACGTTGTTTTTCAAAAGCTCACCGTCGTACGTGTTTTGGAGTGACGAGTGACGAGTGACGAGTGACGAGTGACGAGTGACGAGTGTCGAGTGGTGGAGGTGAGATAAGGAAATTCCACATTCCGCTCAACATTTCCTGTTCCGCTGGTCCTGTAGGGACGATATGTCTGTGTTTGTATGCCACGAATGAGAATAGATGCTTTTAGGGCTAAAGGGTTCATATTGCGTCACCCCCTACCGGCTCTGTCTTAAGTGTAAGTTGTTCAGGGGGGACGCACAGGTATTTGTGGTAGTAGGAATGGAGATAAAAGAGCAGGATTTTTCTGGTTGGGCACGGAGTCGTTGCGGCCAAACGTTGTTTTTCAATAGCTCACCGTCGTACGTGTTAAGGGTCCCCGTGGTGTGTCGAAGTGTCTGCTGCTGAATTCGCACAAATCCATAAGATGACCGCCGGTTCGATGCGCACAATGCCCTATTCCAGATTCAGTGTCGATACTTGTGGTATAACGAGGGCCTACGACCAGGTGGCGATGTCTCGACTGGTCGGCCATACCCTGTGTTGTCTCATCTCCCCCTGCATGATTAGCCGAACCGCTGACGAAAAAAATTGTGTCTCCAGACCTCGCAAGCCAGGTGCTTGGCATTTCCCAAGTCCGGCATACAGTCTGCGATAGAGGGAATACCTCGTAACCATGAGATTTTCCAGCCGCTGGGCTTCCTGACTGAAGTGATGCACCACCTTTTTAACAAGGGCGAGCTCCATCATAGGTCATAAAGGTTATTCGCTCTGTACCGGTTACACTGAATAATCGATCTGTTAGGTTTTTTGAACAGAATAACTTTCAATGGGACATTTTGCGAGATTGCTTGATTGATCAAAACTGTCCTGCTTCTACCTGTTAAATTATTTATATTACAACGAACTTGCTATTTTGAACCGGTGATATATCATTTCAAAAAACTGCAAAAACAAACACATATGAGATCATTGACTGAGAGGTGGTCAAAGTCAAACATTTTACTATTACTAAACCAAACCCTGATGTCCTGATTTTCGAAAAATCAAAGCTTAAACACATCTGGTTTTTATTGCTCCATGCATTTTTCTTTATAATATGGTACAGAGTGGCAATTTCCTCTATAGATGCCTCACTTGACCAAACCGTCAGGTATTTTGTTTATTTACTTCCTTTATTGGCGGTTGGAAGTGTAATAAAATCATTGAAAATTGTAATCGGAGGAGAATCTTTCACCTTCGATTCTGGATGTAAAACTATCCTTAAAAATTATAACAGAATCGCTATTATTTGATGATGTTAAAAATGTTCATATCAGAACAGTCAGGGATCGGGACAGTCGGAGAATGTACTTGCTATCTATTGTTAAAAAAGATGAAAACAAGATAAAAATCGAGCGCTGCAATGACTATGATGAGATATTGGCTGCTGCAGAAGACATCGCTGATGTGCTCGATATTGAGATTGTAACAAAATCCCATGGTTATGGTTCACTGATTAATGCTAAATAATCTGAATAACAAAATGAAATATTAACAACTAATAACACAATCGGATCACAAGATCACCAATGACCATAAGCCATATGAAAGTAAATCTGAAATAAATCAGCTACAAATCAAAATATCAGAACCGAATGGATATTTATTAGCTTGTTGACAACTCATAACACATTAATGTGGTCTTTCAGTCACCCCTCAATGCTGGCTACAGCACGCGCCACAGTTCGACATGGAGTTCACTGCAGGCATTAAGGCAATGCTATCCCGCTGTCGGGCAGAGTGAAAATCAACACCAAATATGTAGGGATATTCCTGTTCTCAAAGCTCTGAAAGAGCAACCAGTTACAGCCCGGGGTTTCCTTAACCCAAGGCTGAATGTCCCATAAGTTTCTCCGGAGCCTGAAAATTCCTATCCCTTTACTTAAGTCTAAGGGCTTGCTCCATGCCAGGGAGCAGATCATTATTGTTATCAAAAGTTCCAAACCAAACGGCCCATGGAATATCAAGCTCAGAAAAAATATCAATTATCGCAGTGAAATAATTAACAAGCGAATTCTGATCAGCCTGTACCTGATAAGCGCCAAATTCATTACAGATTATGGCAACATTATGTTCGATCGCCCAGTTTTTTGCAGGAATAATCTTATTCATCATTGCATTTTTGTTTCCATGCCTATAATACTCCTGAAATTGACTTTTCACCCACTGAGGAGCTGCATCACTGATTCCAAAATGAGATAACTCAGTCGACCATGAATCTTTACTGTATGGGAAATGCGTATTTTTCGAATGTTCTAATCCCTCAGCCCAACTTGCCCCCTGATGAGTGAATATGAATGGTTCATAGAAATGGAACGCATAGATAATGTTGCCGTCATCCGGAGCAAATGGAGTGTTTTGGACCAGAACTTCGATATCATACCAGCGTGATTCACCATAAATAACGGTATGCCGGGTATTTACTTTCCGAATGGAATCAAGCATCTCCTGTGCAAGAATTCGCCATTGATCATTGGGTACATCGTCATAAATTCCGGGTTCATTGGTAAGTTCAAAGAAAATATCATCCCGGTCAATAGTTGCGCAGAAGTAAGCAACTGCTTTCCAGCAATTAGCTGCCATGGCCCGATATCCGGGATCTATAACTGTATTTCTGTTTAGGCTTCCGTCATATTGATGATAGTCTATAGTGAGAGACATATTATTACGATTAGTCCACAACAGAAGAGAATCTATAATTTCAAAAAGTGTAGAATCAAGGGTGAACGGCTCCGTCCCTGCTATAACATCATCACGATTGATTACCCACTTATCAAGATCAATTGGGAGGCGGATTCCTTTAAAACCCTGAGATGCGAATTTATCTATTCGTGCACCATCGTAGACATATTCTCCGGTAAACGGCACATCCACTTCAAGCCAGTTAGTGAGGTTTACACCTTTGGTAAGATAACGTTTCGCTTTTTCGTGAAGGGGATTTGTGATAGACTTGGTTGAAACTTCGATCAAATCTGGAATCTCAGGTTCAAGTATTTTCATGTCATTGCGGGGAGTGAAAGGGATCTGTTTTTTCAAATAAAAATACTCCACCATAAAGGATCCTGAATCTCCAGTCTTACCGTTCACACGCCAGGCAAATCCACTAATCCTTTTGGGGGGAAAGGGTATCTGTTTTCCCCAGTTAGGTTGATTGAGATCTCTGTTAAAGCTAATTTGGACAGTTTTCCAGTCTGAAGAGGAAGGTACTTTGAATTCATGATGGGCCCAATCGGTAACCAGATCTGTTTCGGCGATAAAAACATGGGCATCACCTTTATATCTGTACATAATCCCATCAAATTCTGAGGCGTCATACAAAGGTGTGTTAGGTCGAAGTGATAAAGTAACGTATGGGTCCCATTGATACTCTTTCTTATCAAGCACATACTCTACTTTACCAACAGTTTTGCCATTTATGATAGACTCCGCATAATTTACAACAGACCCTCCGTTATCATTTTGATCACTATGTGTGAACAGGTGAAAGCCTTCTGGTAGTTTCTGATCGAAGTTATGGATCAGAAGATCACTTTCATTTATATCGGTATGTTCATTTGAAGTTATGTTAGTGTTGCAATAAGAAAACATAAATACAAGAAATAAAATCATTCCAAGAGTTTTAACCATAAAACAGCTCCAATTAGGTGGGTTAATTTAGATGGGCAGAATCTGACATATACAATGTAAATATAATTAACTCAGGTTTCAAAGCGTTCAGAAAAGTTTATTATTTGGGCTACCACAAAAGTACCAGTTTTATTATATATCAAAAACATTCCCGCCGATAGTACTGGAAAGATGCAGATGGGAATTTCTCAGCTGCAGCGGACCTTGTCGCTGCTGGGCTGGCTTATAAGGTAGGTTAACCATTTTACAACTAAACACATTCAATTTCGATCTCATGGCAATAAATTTTTCGAATAATACCCCATTGATGTGTCACAAGCATTAATTGTAAACAATTCTTTTAATTCGAATTTTTTGGTTACAATGGAATCAATTTCATTACTTGAGAAATTTCCATACTCATATATCACTTTCCTTGTTAAAAAATTTATACGCGTTTTGATAATTTCACCAGTATTACGTTTTGCGATGTTATCTTCAATCCCAATTAGCACAATTTTTCCATTTTGATATCTGTATTTATAGGTTCTGTTTCCTAATGACCAGGAACCAGCACTCATCCAAAAATGCAAATCAATTGATATTACACCGTTTTCGTTGATTGATATCGAGGATAATGGCTCCTCCGCATTACACATTTTATACGGAACAAGTGTTCTGGCCTCCACAACTTTCTTATATTTTCCATTTCTATTTTTAAAAAATATTCCAAGCACTCTATCATTAGTATTTTCCATTTTATCCATACAACAATTCTTTATTTTTGAAGAATCGTTTGATTGTGCTACAATAATCAGATCTTCAAGGCTATTATTGTTAATATCGCCTTTACAAGTATATATGATTTCCCAATTTTTTGGAACAAGTTCTCCAATTGATTTACCTTCTTGATTAAGTGACGTATCGACAACATTTTGTTCCTCGGCATCTGTTACAGAAAAAGTCTCCACAGAAATAAATACAATGGATAAGATTAGAAATCCTAATTTGGAGAAAAGCATAATTAATCCTTGCCATTTGCAGCTTTTATGGTATCAATTTTTCCGTGCGGTTCTTCGGTCTTTTGCCTTTTCATGCGCAAAACGTCCCTGCTAATTCAGGAAGATTTGTACTTGGCCTGTTGTAAGATGTGCTCCCCGTTCTTATTCCTTTTCCGGCGGCGGCTCCTTTTGTTTTTGTATTCATAGACAAGCGCGTAAATACCATATATTTGTTTACCCCTCAGTTTTTTGATTCTAAAAATTTCAAACCTCTTTATATAATCATGACAGTCATCGAAAACGACAGTTTCATCAACTTAACAACCTTAAATTCCTCTTGATGCTCCGTTAGGTGTCATTTAAGCGTGCCTGACAAGAACAAAATTATTAGAGTAAAGATATTTTTATCCTCTTTGGTTTATTTAAGGTATTCCTTGCCTGAGCCTGCAGGCTACCACCTCACCATCGGCTATCGCCAGAAGTGCGTGTTCACCGTCAAAATGAACCCCCATGCCCGGCACTGTATTTCCCTAAGAAAAAAAACGTCCTGTTCTGTTAATATTCAGATCAAATGAATCCTGAGCGCCTTTACCCTCGATCGGATGAATTAAATCGCATTTCATTTTACCTTATTCTTACAAAACGAATTATACAGGTTAATATATTTTAGCAATTGCCCTTACTAAAGATGCTTCAGCATGAATTTTTAATGGGAACACAAAAATGTCAAATACTTTAATGTTTAGAATTTTTTCAAGATTGGTAAGGTTTTCAAGTATTAAAATACCGTTCTTAAATAACTTAATATGCTCTTCAAACGGGAATCTATCAGGGGATGGTGAATCAATTCCTAATATTTTGACTTTTTTTTCAATTAACAAATCGATAACTTCTGTTTCGAAAATCGGATATTGGGTGAAATAGTTTTCTTGATAGTAACAACTACTATGTCCGGTGCAAAATATAATTATATCATTACTACAAATAATATCTTCTTGAAAATCACACCTCTTAATCGTTCTTTTTCCCCTGACATCAAATATTTTTCCAGGTCCGGTAAAATTATTTAAGTCAATTTCAGATATTGTCTTATTATCACGAATCAAATGACTTGAAATATCAATGTGAGTACCTGTATGCATCCCAATTTCTAGACGAGAGTTATTATACTTGTGAGTTTTTATAGTTTTATCCAAATACAAATTCATTTTGTTATCAAAGCAATGCACGGGCATTCCATTTTCAATTTTATGACTAAGATCAATTAATCTACCCATATTGAAACCCCGGTTCAATTTACATCAGCAATGCGTCTATCTTTCATTATTCTTATTCTTTTCTTTTGAACAAAATTTTGCCGATAACGTTCCGAGGCTATATGAATATTTGCGTAACGTAGCAGATCAAAATTTTTTGGGTGAAGCGAAGCGGAACCATTTAGTTTGATGTTGTAAGATGTGTTGCCACTCACTTTCCTTAGTTTAATCCCTTCGGCACCGTATTCCTTAAATTTGTTTATTCATGTATGTGCCATTATCTGATGAGAAAAACTCGAAGCGGGTATTGCTCCTTTGAAAAACATATCTTCATTTTTATGCTCTTTAATTTCCCAGCCTTCTTCTTTCAACTCATCAGGAAAAAAATGTAGGTTAATAGTTTTTTCTCCATCTAATCCCAATATTTGTAAAATATTTTTGATTGAGTATTCATTTTTTGAGATAACATCATACAGTTCAATACTTTTGTCATTCTCGAAGTACACCAGGTAGTCATCTGTTTCAGAAATGCGATATATACAATTGCAGAGGTCACACATGCTATGCCACATGTAAATAGACTCACATCCATTAGTGTCGAACTTACTTGAAATTTGCTTTCTGGACAGTACTGCATTATATAATCTTTCCAGCTCATAACCGTCACCAGTATTGACCTGGACTAAAGATGTTTGAGCATTTTTATTTGTTGATACTTTCACAGAGTAATACACATCGTGATACTTTTTGAAACCGTACCTCGGATAGAAATTCATGACAGACTCATTTGGAAACAGATAGAAGAAATCGACTTTATTACCATATTGTTCAATAACCATTTTCATGAGCTTGTCTGACAATCCTTGATTACGATAGCGCGGATGCGTCATTACAGTACCAATTTGTATGGCTCTTTTAGTCTCTCCATTCATTACCAAATTCATTTCTGTGGTCGAAACATTTGATATCACATTGCCGTCGTGAATTATTGAATGGCACTTGTAACTGTTATTCCCAAATCCTTTTTGATACCATTGTTCAAAACTGATGTCAAAGACAAGCTTGGCCAGGTTGTCAAAACTTTTTCGAAGTGGTTCATTATCTTTGTAATCTTGTATGACATCCATTTTTCTTACTTCTTTCTTCCGCCACTGACTGTTAGAATTTAATTTAGACAAAATTCCTTACGTTTTGCAGGTATTCGAAGTAGCGGAGCCATTTAGATACCCGCTGCTAAGTGTTGTTCCCAAAATCTCATTATTGACAGATGACTTTTTTAAATAGTTGTTATGATTTATCTAAAGCTTCTTTGTTCAGAGTAATCTCAAGTATTGCTTTCCCATTATGACTTTTAAACATTTTGAGAATATTAGATTAAAATCAAATTCTCCTTCACCTATACCGAATCTCAAAATCAACAAAGCACCCAAAAAAACCACTCCCCACCCTCTCTTTAGAACACCCGGGTAAAAAGATCAAACCACACATTACAAACCAATATCTTCGCGGATGGAATCTGAAAGCAGACAGGCAAAAGGAAGATTTCAGGTGGTACAGAATTCGGCCATCTTAAAGGCTGAAGGATAGAGGCGAAGGAGAAAAGTAAAGAATGGTTTATTTCCCCTTTCCCCATCAACAGCCACTGTAAAGATAAAATATACATTTAATAAGTGTTGTGACAAGTGGAAAATATATTTATTTCTATATTGTTAGCTTAGAGGCGGAAGCTGCAAGGAGGTCGACCGATTTACAGCGCATATGACGGACTTTTTCTGACCCGATTTCACGGCAGCAGCCAAAGCACTCTCGACTTCGGGGAATTTTTCTCTCTCTCGAATTCTCTCGAAAGTATTACAATCGCAAGGTATTGGTTGGTATTGAAGTTGATAGTATAGTTATATGGTTTTTAGTATATGCAAACACCGGCACCAGATATAAAAAGATACGCATCATCAAATTTCAAGCTTTTGTAATATCAGCCCGCTATAATCTTCTGCACCCATGCTATACTCCTACAACCGCTGGTATATAGGCATGATCTTTTCTGGCCAAAATTTTGTTGTAAATCTTCAATGCAGGAAATGCGAAATTCTAAGTTTTGAGCAAAATGCAATAAAACAGCTGAATATTACGGGTACACCGCGAAGCGTTGCGGCCAAACATTATTTTTCAATAACTCACCGTCGTACCGTGTTAAGGGTAAGATTCAACCACGAAACACACGAAAGAAGATTACTTGATGCAGAATCTTTGAACAAAGCATTTTACTCGTGTCTTAATCTTTTTTTCTCGACTTTCGTGTATTTCGTGGTTTATCCATTTTACAACACACACGAAACACTCAAAAAGAAGATTACTTAATGTTTTCAGAACCTTTGAACAAAGCATTATACTCGTATCTTAATCTTTTTTTCTCGACTTTCGTGTATTTCGTGTATTTCGTGGTTTATCCATTTTACAACACACACGAAACACTCAAAAGAAGATTACTTATGTTTTCAGAACCTTTGAACAAAGCATTATACTCGTATCTTAATCTTTTTTTCTCGACTTTCGTGTATTTCGTGTATTTCGTGGTTTATCCATTTTACAACACACACGAAACACTCAAAAGAAGATTACTTATGTTTTCAGAATTTTTGAACAAAGCATTATACTTGTATCTCAATCTTTTTTTCTCGACTTTCGTGTATTTCGTGTATTTCGTGGTTTATCCATTTTACAACACACACGAAACACTCAAAAGAAGATTACTTATGTTTTCAGAACCTTTGAACAAAGCATTATACTCGTATCTTAATCTTTTTTTCTCGACTTTCGTGTATTTCGTGTATTTCGTGGTTTATCCATTTTACAACACACACGAAACACTCGAAAGAAGATTACTTGATGTTTTCAGAACCTTTGAACAAAGCATTATACTCGTATCTTAATCTTTTTTTCTCGACTTTCGTGTATTTCGTGTATTTCGTGGTTTATCCCTGAGGATGCAGCGGCTCTCCCCTCTATACCTGTACCCTGAGTCCAGTCAGAAAATGTACCACCTAAGTTGAATTGGTACTCTGTTGCAGAATGCGCTGTATCTCCAGGGGAACCGATGAGATAAGATTTTCCAGTAAAAGTTGTTATCATATCGCCAACTATTACGGGGCTGTTTTGTAGTGATGGTCTTATAGGAGAGGTTAGGGTGTAACCTGGATTGATTTTAATGGTATCGAGATTAGTTATCTTGCCCGGTTCAACAGAAACGGATTTCACTACAGGTGAAAAATTATGTTCGCCAGGAATAAAGATTATGCTATAGTTACCATAGGGAATAGAATCCAGGGTAAAGGGTACAAGGTTATGTACTTGTCTGGAATATCCAAGGTGAAGTTTTAAAGTTATTATAGGGATTGTGTCAAAGGTGCCATTAAGTTGGACCACTCCGTGTATCTTCCCATACGCTCTGGTTTTAACTGGATCAAGAGTTATGGAAACAGTATCCGTGATACTGACTTTTTCTACTAATGCAGCAGTATTTGAAGTTGTACGGATAGTTATGGAGTAAACACCCATTTCCGGAAGTCTAAATGTGTACTTGCCGTTTCTATCCGTAAAAACCGTCGTATCCACCTTGTAAAATTCGGCTATTTTTGGCTCGTCTATCTGTTCTGCACTTCTAAGGGTTACCTCAGCATCATTGGAGGGAGTACCATCTTTATTATATACATACCCGGTTAATACGGGATTACCAACATTGGAACCATTGCCGGAAACATCAAAAATGCATCTGGCCAAAAGCAATAACAACACCAGCGGATAATAACGGCTCATATTTGCCCTCCTTTATTATTGTCTGAGGAAACAGGGAAAAATTGTATGTTCATTTGATACACTTTATCTGCCATTGGGTCCTGTTCTGCCAGAATCATAAGTTTTTTTTTAAACATATCTATTTCAGAACAGATCGTTTTATACATTGATTCTGTAATACCCAGAGTTATGGACGAAAAATCTCTTTTTGACTTGGGTACCCGGTTAAGTGCTCCAACTGCAGCATTTGCTGTTTTTAAATGAAAATTCATAACAGCAAGACTAAGAATTTCCTTTGGAGTTGTGATGTTTTTACACCGAAGACTATAGCTTTTGTCTTCATTTTGGATTATTAACCCCAATTTTTTAAGAAGCTCTACGGAGCTCTTTGCCTGAGCAGAAGTAATAGGCGGATACACTTTTTTTGCTAACCACTCATAATCATCTCTAAAGTCGTATAAATCTATTAACGATCTGATTACACTATGTCGCAGCTCAGAATAAAACTCATATTGATCATTATTGAGGATATGAGGTTCTCTATGTGAAGCAGATGAGTTACTTTTGATTGAAGATATTTTTTCAAAAAAATAGTTCTTTTCTTCAATCTGTTTAGCCTGATTGAACCCAACAAGATATTCGAAATAGCTTGCTTCTTTTTTGTTCAGCCGTATTGCTTTTATTAACCCGGGAATATTTGTACTGGAAAGATTTCTTTTACCTTTAATTACATTATGTAAAAAACCACGGCTTTTGATACCGGCTTTTTCAGAGAAGACCTTGTATGAAAAATATTTGTTAACTGTTTTCATATTTTCGAAATAATCTTTTAGGAAACACCTGTAATCAGTATAGGAAAATATCGATAGCATGCGGTTTCTTTTGCTTTCGCTAACAGAATGCTCATCTGGAGGTATATTTTGTTTTATTGTCATATGTATAATGTACTCTAATTTCCTCATCAAATCAACAGAGCAGAAGCGTTAATGTTTCCAGGTGGAAACAGTTGAGGTGGAAACGATTAGCTTTGAGCCGATATCCCTATAGCTGTCTAATGGGATCTGAACTACCCAATTTACTTTTTTATCGGGAGGAAAAGAAAGCAGCTAACAAATGATTTGGAGATTACTGTAACAGGACCGGCAGAATAATAGTCTGGGAAATCGTTGGTTTCTCATATGGGTATTCAGCAGTGTACGGTTGGTGGTGAGAGAGATAGGGATTTCGAAAAGGAAATGAGAAGCAATTTCACCTTTTTCGGAACCCGTTTAGGATTTGGAACAGAGTATTTTTTCAGCAATAATTTCAGTATTGGTGGAGAATTCGGATATAACTCAATATATCACAAAATAGAAAATAAAGATGTAGATTATGATCGTTGGAACGACATTTACGAGGAATATGTGTTCACATTAAAAACAAAACTGGGTATTACCAGAAGTGCTTTAACACTTAATTTCTATTTCTAAACCTGCCGAGCCGCTTGGTCTTAGACGTTTTTGTAGTAGTGTACTTGAAGTACACTACTACAAAATACAAAGGGTAAAAAGACTCACTCCTTTGCACAACCAGTTTTCAAAATACTCCACAGCTTTCATCCAATGGGAGTTAGCAACTTCATAATAACCCTTAATTTGTCAGTACTCGAATAAAAAAAGGGGCATGCGTGAGAAAAAGATCCCAATATGCGCAGTATTTTAAAAGAGATCTCAGAAGGCAACTCCAATATGGATAGTATACAGGATATACTTTCTCTTGCCATACTACTCCTAACCAGGATCGATTTAATTTCAGGTATCGCTATTGGTGGAGTAGAAATCGATGACCTCTTTCTTAATAAAAAAAAGGGATTGGGCCAGTGAGCTGAAACTGACCCTTAACAAAGCAGATGCATCCAGAAATGCACGCCAGGAAGAGATTGTCTATCGCAACAAAATAATTCTGCTTGGCCGGAAGGCTCAGGCAAATATCAATACCTGGCTGGATCCTGTGTATTTTGATGATCCAAAAAAAAGGGCCAATTACGCAAGCGACTATTTCAGACGCGTACGTAACAAGACTGCAAACAGAATAAACCCGGAAGACATCTAACAGAATCCCTTCATTTGTAAAAACAACCTGCCTGCGTTTTTACGGATAGGCTCCTTTTTGTCCTTGTTGAAAACTCAATTATTATGAACCCAAATTGAGGATAAAAAGCAGTCCGTCCCTAACCATGTAAACATGTATTGAAAGGTAAAAAAAAAATGGGTGCGATGCAGGCGTTTTATGACTAACTTGAGTTGCACTAAAGGGTCGGGTGTCCAAACATGCCCTGCCAGCGGCAGAATGGACCTCATATTTTGACTTTCTCATTCATTTTAATCCAGTAAATAGTAAAAAGCAGAAAACAAAAGGGTCAGAAAAAAAATCAAAACCGGTACACCGACCGGCACAATATCCGCCGCCTGCAGGGCATGTTTTGATTTTCTTAACCGCGCAATAATTGCGTATGCAGACACAGGCCTCTTTATCTGCCCAAAGTTGTTCATAAAACGCCTATATTACAGCCAAATGGCATATGGTATTTAGAGAGGGAGTGTGGTTGAGATTGCCTGTAGAGGGCAATCGCTCGATGTCTTCAACAATTTAGATATGGCTGAAGACATCAGATCACGCCGAGATTATCTGAAAGCAAAATTAATCCAAGTCCCTCATGAGACGAACTGAAATGCCATTTATTTTCCTATTGACAACAGGGACCGTGATAGAGGTAGAGGTAGAATTGATAAGCCCCAAACTCACAGAGCCGGAGCTGAGGGATCGGATTACCACCCAAGCATGACCTACTGTGCTTGAACTTTGCCAGTAACCATTAGTTCCCAAACTACTATAGTTTCCATACTCTGAGCGATAACCACCAGGGAAAGCAGTAAATCCAGATCTGTTATTAATGCCTTGATTATTACCCACGTTACCTTGCATTGAATTCACATTCCACTCCCAGCCGGATGAGGCCATTGATTTACCAATTTTATTACCGGTCGTTGTTTCATCCCAGTTGTACCCATCGGCAATGAGATAATTCTCCAGTGCAGCCCAGTCCGAATCACTTGGCAATCTCCAGCCCTCAATGATCGGTCGTCCTGCTTCAAAAACATACCAGTTATACAGTGCACCAAATTTGGCTATGCTGTCTTCGTCAGCAGTATTATTGTAATAGCAGTATCCCGGTGTAGTCAGGTTGCCCCAATCTTCACTGTCCGGGACATGCGGAATTTCAGCTCCATCAGCGTATTTAGTCGTCCTCAGGTTTTCTACCAGCCACTCCTGCGTTCCAATTACCACCGTGGTATAGGTGTTGCCGTCAAAGTCAGTTACTGTTCCGGGTTGCCACCATCGTGCATAGAGTGTATGATCATCTGGGATTACCACTTTACAGGAAATTGTTATCAGTGTTCCCCTTCCCCCCTCCTCTGTCCACCAGCCGCCGAAATTATACCCCTCACGTGTAACGGTGGGGAAAGAGCCATATTCAGCGTCAAATATCACCGTTCTTTCTTCAGGATCAGGTTCAGAGCCGCCCTGTGGGTCAAATGTTACGGTGTATTCATTTCCATTCCACTTTGCATGTATGTTAAGATCGCCGGTAGAGCCACTATCGATTATGGAAATTGGCATAGTAAAATCAGAATCCAGGAACCATCCGTCAAAGGTACACCCATCCCATGAAGGCTGCCCAAGAATTATATCCGAAGACTCTATGGTATAATTGGGGGGGTTATCGTCATGATTTTCTCCCCCATCGAGGTGATAGGTTATGCTGTAGGTTACAGGAGTCCATCGTGCGAACAGCGTATGGTCACTGGCAATAGTTACTGCAAAAAAATCATAAACTCTTCCACCCCCATCTTCTTCTGTCCACCAGCCGCCGAAACTATACCCTGTACGGGTTACCACCGGAAGGTCCCCATAGGCAGCAGCAAAGGTCACCGGTTTTTCTGCCGGATCCGGCTCTGATCCTCCACGGGAATCAAATGTTGCCGTGAAAACATCCGGGACCCACTTTGCATATACAGAAACATTTCCTGTTGTCCCTGGTGTAATTACCGTAAATGGGTTTTCCAATTCGGATTCCTCGAACCACCCATCAAACCGGTAGCCCGGCCTTGTCGGATTCTGCAAAGGGATATCAGAGTCGAGCACAGTAAAGGTCTGTGGGTTATCTTCGTGGTTCTCCCCATCATGGAGAGCGTGGTAAGTAATGTTAAACACTTCAGGTTTTCGAATCAGACGGACGGAAAATCCAAACTGAGGTGCATTGGACACTTTGTACAAACTTTCACCATCGCGAATAAGACTTGCATCGTATGGCGATGCACTGGTTTTTCTTATTCCCCACCAGTATCCGTGTAATCCCCTACGGGAAAATATTCCCTGGCTGTATCTAATTCCACCCGGCAAACCAGTCCAACCTGTAAAGTTGTTCACTCTCTGTTGATTACCTACATGGCCTACCGATGCCGATGAATCCCATTCACCGCCAGAGGAAGCCAGTGCTTTGCCTATCCTGTTTGATCCATCTGGAACACCGGTCCAGTTAAAACCGTTGTTAGTCAAATAATCCTCAAGCTCCTGCCAGTCTTCATCTGTTGGTATCCGCCATCCGGGAGGCACGATTCTTCTCTTGTTTTCAGGGTCTGCGATGTACCAGTTGTACAGAGCCCCGTATTTTCGGATGGTGTCCTGATCTGTGGTGTTGTTGTAGTAACAATAAGCAGCAGATGTCAAAACACTCCATGCAGAGGCTGCGGGCACATGGGGGATATCTGTTCCGTCAATGTATTTGGTGGTGCGGAGGTTTTCCACCGTCCACTCCTGATCTCCAATGAGAACAGTGGTATATACGTTTCCGCTGCCATCCGTTACAGTGCCACCGGTTCCGGTATCCACCCACCGTGCATAAAGCGTCATATTAGACATTACACTATGTGCGGCAAAATTCCATCGCGATGTAAAAGAGGAATTGGCATACCAGCCGGCAAAAGTATACCCTTCTCTGCGGGGGTTAGGGGGAGTAGCGGCATACTGCACATTGTCTGACTGTATTTCTATACGCTGCGTGTCTACCGGTGTACCACCGTTGGACACAAAGGTCACATAAAACATGTCTGCATCTGAAAACCACACCTCTATTGTTTTATCCTCTGTAACAGTTTCCAGTGTTACCGTAATGGAATCACCAAAAACAGGACTAACCAGCTGGCCGTTAACCTTTGCAGAATCAAGCTTTGACAAGTGAACTGGCCGGAGTGTAAATGTGACCGACTTCCCTTCACTTACCCGTGCACTTTTCGGAAGAACAGAACCACGACCAACAACAGTAGTGGTGATTTCATAAGAAGCGGCTCCTTCCCACTTTGCATACAAATCAATAACAGTGGTTGAGCGGCTTTCTATTATTGCAATTGAATCGGTGAACAGGGAATCCAAAAACCAGCCTCTGAATTCATACCCTTCTCTGAATGGGTCTTCCAGCACAATCTCCGGGCACTCTATGGTGTAGTCGGCTGGATTATCTGGGTGGTTTTCACCGTCCTCAAGATGATGATATCTTATGGAGTATACGATAGGCTCCCACTTCGCATACAGCGTTGTATCGGACCAGATTGTATAACTCTCGAAAACCCACGGAAGTGTGAGACTCGAATCTCTGAACCACCCTGCGGGTCTGTACCCATCCCGTCGGGGTGCTTCGGGTTTATCAACTGTCGCCCCACCCTGCACCTTCTGAGTGTCAGCTGCATTTCCATTGTTTGGCTGAAAAATGACTGTAAACTCATCCTGCAACAGCCTGACCCCAATCACCTTACTCGTATCACTACCACGAGTATTTTTTACAACACAAATAAACTCGGCACCATTGTAGCCGGCTGTAACAGATGCAAGAGCCAATCTTATTGTGTTATCAGAAGAAACCGAATCTTTGTAAACAACGGTAGAATCCCCTGACTTTTTTAACCAGCGATAATGGAAAGGCGCACTTCCCTCAACGGTTAGGGCTAATTCGGCCGATTCACCTGACGTCACATCCACAATAGTATCGGGGGTCTGGACTGTTGGTATGATAACATGATTTTCAAGTGTCAGGACTATGTCACCCCAATCAGAAATCCACTGACTCCCATCAACAGCACTCAATGCCCGAAGACGAGTTCTGAGCGTGTAGGAACTGCCGGCATTCCACCCGGACTGCTGCCCCAAAACTATGCGGCCCGAAGATGTCAGGGTATCAGAACTTCCGTCATTATTCAAATCCCATTCATAACGAAATGCCGCGAATTCATCGGTGTTGAGAAGAATAACCGGCGAGGATAATTCTAAGCTCATACTGTTATGGACTTCTGCAGTGTAGTGGCCCTCACTGTAACCGAAAATCCCGTTTGTATCGATTGTCACCCTCTTTACCTCTATATCGCCAAGATCACGGTACCACCTTTCAAGTACCGTGAGCCCATCAAAATAGGCTACCAGGGTATCGCCCCCATCAGGGCTTTCTGCTTTTACCATCAGTGTTACATAACCCTGGCTTGGAACATTCGCAATATCGAATGTGCCATCCGGACCAGTTTTACTTTGTAAAATACCACCCAGTATCGATACAGCTGCATCCGGAACGGGCTGCAACTGCTGTTCTTCATCCCTGGCCACAACAGTACCAAACAATCTGCCACCCTCACCGGACCAGCGGATGTCAATATCGCTGTAAACCGAATCGGCTACGATATTCTTGACCACATTACCAAACCCGTATCCGCTCCGTATCATAAAGAGCCTTACTGTTCCCGGCGCAATGCCCGCAAGGCTGTATTCACCGGTGGTAGTAAATACTGGGGCTACATTCTGCCCCTGTACGGCGATTCCAACAACTCCATTTATGGGCGTATCATCGGAGTCATACAGTCTTCCGGCAACAGTGCTGTATCGTGAAACGAGAACCGTGGTATCAAGGTCAATGCCTTCCAGAAGACCCAGGCTTATGTTTACGGTTGAGTCGAAATACCCTTCCTTTAAGAATTCTATTTCATCATCCCCTGCCAACAATCCAGAAAGACGGTAGTGTCCGGAAGTATCACTTACCGTCACCAGCCCTTCAGAGACTGACCGTACCACTACTCCTTCAACAGAGCGGCCTCTTCGGTCCTTAATGACACCCGCAACAGATCCCCGATGCCGGTGAACAATATCTTCCCGGCTGGGAACAACAGGGTTTTCCGTTGAGCAGGATGTCTGTATGACAATCAACGAAATCAGCAATAGAGCCGTTGCAATGACAACATTTTTCACGACAGTTCTCCTTTTGATTTATCAGAACGTGATGCTGGTCTTAAATCCCAGTGCAAGATTTCCGTGACTGTCGGGAATAGCTGAGAAATAGGTATTTCTCACGGACCGGGAATTTCTCATTCCCAATATCGCAGCATCAGTCATGTTTACTATCCAAAATGCAGCAGTACCGACTATTGCAATATTAGTGCGTCTTGCTGCAATATCCCTTTCCTTAACAGCCCGGTCAAACTCTCTTTTTAACCTCCGCTCATACTCCCCAGGGTTTTCGCCAATCCGTGGTCTGGGAGGATCTTTTTCCAGGCGGTTAACAGCGGATTGCTTGTCAAGGTAGTCGAAACCCGACCAGGTGAGGGCCGCAACTGCCCCTGTGGAAGTGAGAGTATAAACCAATCCCCTTATGCGGTGTCCACCATAGTTCTGACCCCAGCCGGGAATCAGAGTGCTTCTGAAAAGGGTCGATGCAGGGCTGGTTTGCTCAAAAAGCAGTTCCCGCGCGAGTGCATCGATATGGCGTGCTCGCAGAAAACCTGCAGATGTTGCAACCAGACCACCAGTTTCGGTGTTAACCACGCGTACCACCACAAGACGCCTTCCGTCGTCCTCTGTGACCGAACCCATCACAAGGTACTGTGCCGCAAGCATCTCTCCGGCCCGCAAAACCTTGTCTTCAGGCACAATGCCAGTCTGCGAAACCGCAATCTCCTTCATCATATCCACAAATCTTTCACGCTCGACTACCGATAATCCCGCTACCGAAGAAAGGTGATATACCGTATACTCAGAAAGGGATTTGCCGGCAGAGAAGTCCACCCCTTCGGAGACTGTAAAGGGAAGAACCGCCAGGACCTTCGGGGCATTGGGGTCAGGGGAAAGCATATTTACAAGTGAACTGATAATTTTTTCAGCATTATCGTTTTCAGAAGCCTCTTCAACCACTGCAGCCATATGTTGTTCTGCTGCTGTCTTGAGACTGTCTGAGACAAATTGCGCTCTTATCTCTGCAACCGAGTCTTCATATGCTTTTACCGAATCTTTCCAAGCCCTGCTTCTTGTCATGGCAATATCCAGATTTACCTTCTGTCCAGACAGTATTCTTACCTCCTGCTCGACAATTTCATACCCATAAGCAGTTAATTCCACAGAATACAATTTTTCTTCCAGGGGATCTATCGTGAGTGGAGTTATTCCGGAAAGCCTGCCATCAAGATAAACCTTAGCCTCTACACCACTGCTTTCTACTGTAAGAGAACCAAACCCCTGTGGTGCGAACAGATCATCCCACTCATCTGCTTGATCAGACAGCGACCAATCCGAAAGAGAAAGATCAAGAACAGTTCCGTCAAAAAGCTCTACTTTAGAAAAGGCGCTCTTGTGAACTCTCCGCTGTACGAAATTTCCACCGGCATCCTGAATTTGCAACATTATTGTATCCGATTTCATAAAATCAAAAACTGCTCGTCGGGTCCGTCCGTCCGGAGTAGTGAAAGTAGAAAGTGAATTTGCTGCTTGCGCACTGAAAAAGGCAAGAAGGACCGTTACTAAAAGAATTCTGCAGATTGAAGGCATTATCCGCTCCATACAGTTTTATGTTTTTTGTTTTTACTGTCACCATCTATTATTCAGCGCTCCCAGTTAACAGGATTTATCCACACAGGAAACCGCTGCCATATTAACAGCTGAACCTACGCTGTTTTCATAAAGAATCAATTTTGGTTCAAACCTTCGGTGTAGTCTCCGGCGTAATCGCACACCCTACTCCCATCAAATTATCCAGAGCCACCTGCAGGGAAGATGGGGATGTAGGGCCAACAGAGATTACAGATCCATTCATTGCGTGTGGGTTTGTGAAGGTTAGGGTTGCCGGAACCTGAAAAGTTTACAAATAATTCAAAAAGATAACTTGAAACAGACTCCCTGTCAAGGGTGAAAAAAACTCACCCCGACTAACCTGAATTATGATAAAAAAAGCAGCATTGAATTTAAGTTGCTGCTATATCAAATGTTAAAAGCAAATCAAGATCAAGTTGAAAAACAGCCTGAGCAGGACAAATTTATACGGACTAAGCCTTACAATCTGCAACAAATTTACTGCATCATGCAGGAAGTCACTCAAAAGAATAATTTTCAATATTGACAATTGTGACCCTACCCGTGGAGCGCAGCAGCTATTACTCCGGCAGTTAAACTTGCATAAAATTTTCTCCATCTATTTCACAGGGCGAACGGCAGTTATCCTAAAAAAAAAACTATCGGGTACAAATCCGCCCCAATCACCACTGGCGAATGAGCGCTTTCGCCGGTCCTTTCCCGGGGCCAATTGTTCGAATCCTCGAGTTTTGGCCCTTCCCCGGCGAAAGCGCGAATATTGGAGCCAGTGTGGGGCTGAAGGCCCCAATTGTTTTTGAAACAGCGCTTCTTAGCGCTGGACTCTTAAAAAAGTACTGAAACTCAAACACTCTCTTATGCATATATAATTGCCGGAGTAATAAGCATATTCAACGCCTTTGATGACACCTACTGCTACCGTTCCTTACAAATATATAAGGTCAAAACAGGAAAGCTTGTTACAGCAGTTCTTAGACCAGGCAAACGCCCAAGCTGAACTGAGGCCAAAAGCATTCTGCAACGAGTAATTAAAGAGTTCCGAAGCAGGTGACCATAAAAATCCCTACCAGGGGAGATTCACATTCTGGCAATGAAGCATTTACGAAATTTATGTGAGTCAGTCAATTATGTTAAGTATGTCCTTTTCGTGGCTAAGATCAAGACTCTTGCCCGCATTTGTGAAAAACGGTCTTTTATACAAAGATGATATTAGACTCATGAGAATTTCAGGCATTATGAATGGATCCGATTATGCCGCCAACAGTTGAAGTAAAAAACGACGGGTAATTGCAAGAATAGAAGCTAAGGGTGAAAGTGAGGATATCCGCTACATAGTGTCTAATGTCAAAAGATATACTACCGGTTTTCAAATCAACGCATCGCTATTACCAAATTCAGCATAATACAATGCAAAATTATAAGGCGATATTTATACTACAAGCACATAAAAACCCGCTCAAACAGCTTGCTCCCGGAGAGCATTCGGCAGTATATTGTTTTGGTTTGTAAGAAACATCAAAATACCTTTCAGTTTTTCCGGAGCACAATTTTCGCCCCGGAGATCAGGAGTTTGGCAATGAAATGGATGGCCATAACATCTCCAATATTTCTAATTTCAGCCATAATTATGTTTTGTTTAAGCTTTAAATCAATCATTGAAATGCATCACCTTTTAGGGAAAAGTGTAGTTGTGAATGCAGTTGTCAGTGAGACCGGCTACAATGAAAATACACAAGGCGGACAAATCCCCTATTCTTTAATTACCTATGTAGACCACAACCAGAGAAGAAAAGAATTTAAATCTACTGCGATATTTGACAGCTCTTTTTCTGTACCGCAACCAGTTCTTCTCCGTATGAAACCTGCGTATCCGGAAAAAGCACGGCTCTCTTCAGATTATAACCGCTCTACTGCATTTATTATTCTTGGAGTTCTTGCAGGGCTCCCCTGCATGTTCATTGGGATCGTATTTTTCTTTCAGGGATTTTCTGCCCCGATTGCACGCTTTAAGGCGCGACGTTACAGCAGGATTGTTACTGCGGAAATCACCGGTGTAATAAGAGACACCACGATACAGCTTAATCACAGACTTCCTTACAGAATTATTGCTAAGTGGAAAAATCCAAATTCTAAAAGAGTAAAAAAACACACTTTTGAAAGTGAACTTATATGGTTTGATCCTACGAAATTCTGTAAAGATACAATACTTGTAAAAACCGACCCAAAAAACATTAAAAAATATTGGGTTGACATTTCTTTTTTACCTAAAATCAAATAAACTATTAATTTCGTCAATATGGATCCTAAAGGGAATAGATGAATACAACAGACAGATTTCTTAAATTGGGCATTTTATTATTTGTTTTTTCAGGGCTTTTTTTCTTCGCATCAGCGATAGTTTTTATTTCTAATATCAGTAAAACAAATATTGAAAACACCACTGATTACTCAATTTTGACAGTACCACTGTTATTATGTGCCCTTTTGTTAGGAATGATAGGCTATGTTTTTTATACTCGTTCAAAAAAACAGCAAATCACCCTTACTGATATCATACATAAGTACACAAAAGAGATCGTGGCCGAAATTACTGATGTTAGGAAAATCACAACAATCACATACACTGAAGGATCTCCCTACAGAATAGAGGCCCAGTGGTATGATGAGAAGGAAAACTGTATATATACTTTCCAGAGCCAAAACATCTGGATAGATCCAAAAAAATATATAAGCGACACAATTACAGTGCGTGTCCACCCGCGCAACCACAAAAAATACTGGGTTGACATTTCATCTATTCCTAAATGATTTATCATAAGTAATATCAGTTTGTAGAATACATGCAGCATCCGTTCTGATTGCACAAAAAGTGTTGACAGGACACTATTCTTCAGTTTAGCCTTGTCATTTTCTTTTCACCCCGATCTGCAGCCACCTCTTGGTAAGGTACAATATAAACGAGGGCACGATTCCAGAGGATATCTGGTGAATGTTGTCAATGAGCACATTGAACTACATGCTGGTGTTTAAGGAGAAGTTTGCAAAAGTAGAAGCAGAGGTGGAGATTGAAGTTGCCTCCATCAAAGAGCCACTCCCCCGCCCCATTAAAACAAAACCCTCCCCGTCTCAGCATCAAACGAAAGCACTCCGCTCTGAACAACCCCCTGTTTCTGCCACCTCTCCAACCGCTTGAAATGGTATTCCACTTTAAGTGCCAGGGAACGGCTGCCTATCATCTGTGAAAAAACCAGAGCCTGTGGTTTGTGACTTTTGAGATATTTGGCCGTCAGCAGCCCCTGCGCCTGGTGCTCACGGAAACGCCGCTTTACATCGGTACTGATCCCCGCATAGAGTGTTTCATCGGCCGTGCAGACAACATAGAGATACCAGGGTTTGGAATGGGTAGACATGGAGAAAAGTGTTCCTTTGAGGTTTTGGGGTGATATAAGAGTAGAAAATAAGATTTGGGAGAGATGAGTCAAAAGATAGGTTGTGAGGAAGGCTGGAGAGATTGCAACATTCCCCTTAAAGCAACCCCGCAGAATGCATGGAGGTGGGGTTGATTTCAGCCGGTACTTTTTTTTTTGGGGGGGGGGGGGGGGGGAGTTTACATGTAGGGAAAGCATTCCCCTGGTTGCAGCTCCCACTTCGGCGGACCTCAGCGGGATCTTCCACCACCCCTTCAATGCAGTCATACGTCCCGCGGGCACGCTAAGGTAGGCGATATCGTAGCCCTTTAGAGTGAAAGTTCAAGTTTAAAATTATGGTCCTTTTAACCACGAAACACTCGAAAAGGGATTAAAAATCATCATGAATTCTATCTCCCTCTTATTTTCGTGCCTTTCGTGTATTTCGTAGTTTATTCATTTTTCCACCAAACACACAAACACTCGAAAGAGAATTAAAAACCATCATGAATTCTATCTCCCTCTTATTTTCGTGCCTTTCGTGTATTTCGTGGTCTATTCATTTTCAACCACCAAACACACAAACACTCGAAAGAGAATTAAAAACCATCATGCATTCTATCTTCCTCTTATTTTCGTGCCTTTCGTGTATTTCGTGGTTTATCCATTTCTCTACCACGAAACACACGAAATACTCGAAAGGGGATTAAAAATCATCATGAATTCTATCTCCCTCTTATTTTCGTGCCTTTCGTGTATTTCGTAGTTTATTCATTTTTCCACCAAACACACAAACACTCGAAAGGGGATTAAAAACCATCATGAATTCTATCTCCCTCTTATTTTCGTGCCTTTCGTGTATTTCGTAGTTTATCCATTTCTCTACCACGAAACACACGAAACACTCGAAAGGGGATTAAAAATCATTATATCTTCATTTTCGTGCCTTTCGTGTATTTCGTGGTTTATCCATTTCTCCACCAAACACACAAAACACTCAAAGAAGATTAAAAACCACCATGCATTCTATCTTCCTCTTTTTTTCGTGCCTTTCGTGTATTTCGTGGTTTATCATTCCATCACCACGAAAAATCTCACATAATAACACGTTCAATCTGTACTTTAGGATAATATCCGAAGTTTACCAGTAAGCCAAGTTTGAGATTAGTAGCTTTTAGGTAATTAAAGAGTTGTGCTTTGTGCTCTTTTGTTATTTCGGTCACCGCTTTCAATTCAACAATGATTTTCCCATAGCAAATGAAATCCGGTTTATATGTTTGCTTTAGTCTATCTCCCTTGAAGGAAAGTCCAACTTCCTGTTGTGAAATAAATGGAATGCCTTGTAATGTCAATTCTTTCTCAAGGCATTCCTGATAGACAGCCTCTAAAAAGCCACAACCCATTTCTTTATAAACCTCAAATATTGCACCCTGGATTTTGAAACATTCATCCTTGTATATAATTTCCATCATGTTATTTTGGGACCTTTCTTTTTTAACCACGAAACACACGAAATACTCGAAAGGAGATTAAAAAAAAACATTATATCTCCCTCTTATTTTCGTGCCTTTCGTGCCTTTCGTGGTTTAAATCTTTCTTCCCCAATCAATATCTACAATATTTACTAATCCGGCGGTTATCATTTCTCGCCGCAATCCAAATCCACCTTATCCCCTACCATTCCCAACCATACCGTATCACCCTCTCTCGAGAGCATCACACAAAAACGATTTACCACACAGCACAAACACATTTCTTCTCGGTCAAAATCTGAAAACAGGCAGGTAAAAGTAAGATTTCAGGCGGTACAGAATTCGGCCACTCTTAAAGCCTGAAGGATAAAGGAAAAAGGCTAAAAGTAAAGAATGGTCCCTTCCTCCATCATCAGCCACTGTGAAGGTATAATATACATTTAACAAGTCTTGTGACAAGTGGTAATCTCATGAATCTCCACTGTCCATACAAGCCCTGGGGCATGTATGGACAGTGGATTTTGGTTATGGCAAATGGCAGAGCGGTGAAAATGCAAAACCATTCAGGAAGCATGGCTTTTTTACTTATAGTAAAGATGATTCAGCAAACAGGTACAGCTTTTATAATGTATTATCCCGAAGCCATTGTGTTCCATTGACTGATAAAAAAAAACCAGCTGGTATATTCCTGGGAAAATGTCGTTTTGTTCCAAAGTAATCCTCAAACTGCACTAACGGTAATTGACATGACAAATGCCTACCCCGACGCAACCCGAATGCAAAGAGGGCTTGCAATGTTGGAGGGCAGGATGAGTATGAACTAAAAGGTACTCATGATCTTGGGGGATGTCAGTCGATGCTACTATAGAGATTGCCGAGGATGGAAGAATGGCGATTATGGGAAATGACGGCAAACATCTTACCCTGAAAATTCTTTCATGTGCAGATGCAATAGGAAGAGTCTAAAAAAGCGATTCAGGAACTTCATGGGCCAGCAAATTCTTAAATCATACTCCGGGCTGGATACGGGACTTCTGCCCTCCATGCCCTGAGTGTGGTGGCCCCTGTGCAATGGTTGTACAGGAGCCTTCTTAAGCAATTGCTGAACAGACCGTTTCTCCTGAGGATAACCCCATTCTTCTTTTTTTTAGGAATTATATGATAGATGCAGCAATCGGAGCAGCACATACATATTCTGAACCGATTCCGCCGGTGGCGGGATGGTCCCAGATTATCTTGCCTGCCCCAGATTAATTATCAGGCATGGTCCTGATGAAACGAACGCAGCATCCAAGCCATCTTTTCGTGCACTTCCATGAGCCCAGTGAGAAAATCACTTGTACCCATATCGTCGAAACGCTCCTCGCAATCTCTGAGATCCTTTCGGAGGTTACGGATAATGCTCTCATGGTCTGCGGTCAGATTCGCGATCATGGTCATCGCACCTGGATATGAGCCGGGGGCTTCGGAAAGAGTGGTATGTTCCCGGTACTCCTCCATAGTACCAAGAGCAGGAGCACCCAAAGAGCGAGTGCGCTCAGCGATATTGTCGATCTGTTCGGCCAGTGCTTCGTACTGCTCTTCCAGTAATTTATGGAGCGAATGGAAATGCGAACCGACCACATTCCAATGATAGTTACGCGTTTTGGTATAGAGAATCTGCTCGTCGGAGATTAGACGGGATAAAATTTCGACGACCCCTTCCCTTTTGTTCTGTTCAATCCCAATGTTAATATTTTGTGAATCTGCTGCCATGCTTCCTCCCCAAGGTTATGATGCGTTTTGACCGGCTGGTTCTTCAGAAGCATTTCCTCCGAAGATATTAGGCCGGATGTTAGAAAACGAAGTACGACAAAGCGAAACGCAAACCTAATGCCATTACATGCAGGACAATGTCAGAACCGAACGAAACCGCCTGATCGCCGCCGCAAGAATCGCGGTAAAAAGGGATCCAAACCTGCGCAGTATTCTAAGGGAGATCTCTGAGGGTAATTCCAATATGGACAGCATTCAGGATATCCTCTCCCTCTCAAAACTGCTTCTGAATGTGTTGGATACGGTTTCCGGTATCGCAGTCGGTGGGGTTAAAATCGATGAAGAACACCTGAACAGAAAAAGAGAGTGGGCAGGCGAAATCAAACAGATTCTTAACAAAGCCGATGCGCTGAGAAATGTACGGCAGGAGGAGATTATCTACCGCAACAAGATAATTCTTCTGTGCCGCCAAGCTCAGGCTACTATCAACACCTGGCTTGATGCGGTCTTTTTTTTTTTTGGGCACGCAATGCGGGAAAACCGGCGCTGTGGGCCGTTCCTGACTCTTTTTTCGTGCCTTTCTTTTTTAACCACGAAACACACGAAATACTCGAAAGGGGAATAAAAATCATTATATCCTCCTCTTATTTTCGTGCTTTTCGTGTATTTCGTGGTTTGAATCTTTTACCACAAAACACACGTTTCCAAGAGCATTGCCGTTCTATCTTCCTCTTTTGTTTCGTGCCTTTCTTTTTTTACCACGAAACACACGAAACACTCGAAAGGGAAATAAAAATCATTGTATCTCCCTCTTATTTTCGTGCCTTTCGTGTATTTCGTGGTTTAAATTTTTTACCACAAAACACACGTTTTCAAGAGCATTGCCATTCTATCTTCCTCTTTTATCGTGTATTTCTTTTTTTACCACGAAACACACGAAACACTCGAAAGGGAAATAAAAATCATTGTATCTCCCTCTTATTTTCGTGCCTTTCGTGTATTTCGTGGTTTAAATTTTTTACCACAAAACACACGTTTTCAAGAGCATTGCCATTCTATCTTCCTCTTTTATCGTGTATTTCTTTTTTTACCACGAAACACACGAAATACTCGAAAGGGGAATAAAAATCATTAGGATCCTCCTCTTATTTTCGTGCTTTTCGTGTATTTCGTGGTTTGAATCTTTTACCACAAAACACACGTTTTCAAGATACAGATATTGAAACCCGTTGCATAACATCCAGGTACACTTACCCTTTTTGAATTTCTGATTTTTTCCCGCTGCGCTTTGTTGAGTTCAGGGATTCCATACTCCCAATCAGGTGCAACGCGGTGAGCGGTACTGGGATCAAGAACGCGCACATTTTCATTCTGGATTAAAGAAACGCTCTCCCTGGCAGCATCATCCGGAAGACAAAGAAAAACAATATCAACTGAATTGAGGATCTCTTTTTTAACATCAAGATCTTTTTTGTGTTCGATTGGGATTTCAACCAACTCGATATCTTCCCTGTTAATTAACCTACTATGAATTTTGAGACCTGTAGTACCATGTTGTCCATCTATGAAAACTTTGGTTTTGTTCATTTTGTTCCTCGTTTTTTTTATTTCTGCTACTCTTATCGCTGGGGGAGATGCTTGGGCGCAAAGATTAGGCGATGTGTCGTTTTAATGCATATAGCCTTGTTATCGGTTGAATTTTGGAGATTCTTCATTTACTTCCTTTTATGTTAAGGTCAGACTTTGTGGCGATTCTGGAACCGCGAAGCGGTGTTAAATTTGTCCGACAGCAGCGAATTATTATGCCTTTTTGCTTTGCTGAACTTTAAAAATTGTTGCATTAAACCCCATGTGGGCATGATTGCCCAAAAACCAGTTTTTTTGATCTTCACTTAGTTTGTCGTTTTTTGACTTAACTTCAACGAATCGGATCTCACAGTCATTATGGATCAATAAATCAGGCCATCCACAAAAGTTTTTCCAATAATCCATCGACAAGTAATGAAGTACTTTCTTTAAATTTTCTAACCCAAGTACACGCATTACTTCTTTGGCTTTTGCAACATCACTATCACGGTGCGCCCAAAGATACTGCCTAAGACCTGAACTATGACCAAGCCAATAATCGAATAACCATTCAAGATCATCTAATTTATCTATGTGCCGGCTTATTAACTCTCTTTGCCTTTCGTAGTACAATTTACTTCCGAAGTCATCTGGAAGGATTGTAGATATGCGGCCTTCCTCCGACCTATCGCTATCAAAATCATTTCTGCTTCCAAACTGAACAAGACGCCCCTTTTCATCTCCAACATCTTGAATAACGAGAAACATGAAAACACCAAATAAGACGTGAAAGGGCACGCTCTCAACATGCATCACGCTAAATCCGAGGTTCTTAAAATAACGAGATGCAAATTCTTCTACAGTGACAATATCATTACCGTCTTGAATACCTACCTTTTTCCCTTCATTTTTTATGTGTTCAGCCTTAACAAGAATAACCTCAGTGTTCGTTTGAGATATAACTTCAGACTGAGATAGCTCGTTGTAATGATATTTAGGGGAAATTTCATGAACCTTTTTGATTTTTTCAATAACCTGCTTTTCTATGAGTTTCCGCTCCTCCGGGAAACTAAACTCAGAGAAGCTATTCGGATTGATCTCTGGATGCGAATCATAAAATCTCCTGGTAGTCTCAAAGAATATTTCACGCCAGTAATACCTGACTATCTTTGAAGTTGCCCCATGCACAGGAGCTTTGGGGGCGGCTTCGGGTTTTTCTCCCCTGCATTCAGGACAAGTATTGTGTTGAAATCCAAGTGTGACGGCTACCTTTTCTCTGGAACCATACCAAGTACCAAAATGAAGCTGGTAGGGCAAGAACCGTTCCCCGTGCTCCTTATCACAGGAGCACATCATCACCTCTTTACAAAACTCACACTGGTATTTGCGAATCAAGTCGTATTGGTTTAAGCATTTTAGCGATGGGTGCGTGCATTTTTGGATCATAATTTATGCATAACGCCTTGCTCTGCGGCAAAATTTAAAGGTAACGGAAAATTTGTCCATCTTTAGTTCTTTATCAAACGTCATTTGCCCTGAAATTTCCAGATAAATCAGTTTCACCGTCGGATATAGCCAGTGCGCTTCTCCTTTGCCCTAACGCGCTAATAAGCCAACGCGTTAGCGGTCGGCTAAATTGAGTTGTTATGGTTCTGGTTCAACCAAATTTTGAATCATCCGGTCATAGTTGCGTTCCCGTAACTTTAGTGTCAAAATAGATGTACAGAACAGAAAGAATATAAATCCGGCTACGGCAACAGAACCTTGACCAAAGACAAATATGGCTAGTGAGCCAAGCGCCAACACACCAAAAAATCCTATAAAAATTCTTGTGATCCACTTATTGATGGACTTGAAAACGTCATTTCTGGCTATACCGGCATATCTAAATTCGCCTTCGCTATATGACACCATTCCGGGCGTTTTCTTCAAAGCATAGATAATCTTGGAGCATTGATCGTTTTGAACAAGCTCCGTGATATCGGCGTAACTCATCCGGAGCCCGTGAATCAACCAGAATAGCTCAGTTACTGAATGAATGCTCTTCCGTGAAACGGCTTCTTCAAATTTTCCCACAAGGTCAGCTCGTAATTTCTTCGTTTGTCCAAGATTGTAGGATATGAGCATAACTGTCCCTAGTGAGGATATTAGTCCAAAGGCAAGTTTGGAGATTAGTTCTAGATCCATTCGTTACTCCTTTTGCATAATGCCAAGCTAAGCGGTGCAATTGACAGGAGCATCCGCTTGAACGTCGCGTTAGGTGTGCTTTTTAGTGAATTCATTGTAGTAATAACCCTCTTTTGGCTCGTTACCCAGCGCTATATCCAGCATCAATTGTAAACTCCATATCGGTCCAAGGATTACTTTTTCCGGATCTATATTTTCTGGCACCATATCTGGATTAATTACCATTTCAAAATTAATTAACCACCATTTTTCAATTTCCCAAAAAAGGGCTATAAGCTCCTGAAATTTTTCAACATCTAAGTTTTTTTTGGCATCTGAGATAAAACTATGAAGCTCATGGGTTACTTCATTCCTGTGCTTTCGTATGGCATCAAATGTTTTAATATCTGTATCATCAATAGCCCCCATTTCCTTAAACCAGAGCAATGATGAGTATAGAGGGCTTTTGGATCTTGACAGTACTTCTGACTTGTACTGGTCGTGATCAAAACCATCCGAAAAAAAAATCTCTGGTTTCTCAATGATACGATTCTTGAACATTTCGAAGGCTGTGATGAATAGCGAAATAGCAACCAAGTTTCCTCTCAAGGATTCTGGGTGTAAAAACTTCTCCCAAGATTTCTGCGACTCTTCCATTTTCAATGCACACCTAACAAAAGCAAAGCTTGCTCTTCATGACTACCTAATCTATGTTTCGTATTAATTGTTAATTTTTTACTACTATTGCATTTAATCAAATCATCACTTTGTATATATAGACTAAACCACACTCCACAACCCAATATCTTCTCGGACGGAATCTGAAAGCAGGCAAGCAATAAGAAGTTCTTCAGGCGGTACAGAATTCGGCCACTTTTAAAGGCTAAAAGACGAAATTGAAATTAAAAGTAATAAATGTTTCTATTCTCCATCAACAACCACTGTAAAGGTATAATATACATTTAATAAGGTTATGACAATTGGAAAATTGATAAATATCCCATAATTCTATCTTTCCCTCCTCAGGTATTTACTCCCCCAGTGTCCAAAAAACATATTTACTAAAAGTATCCATTCTCTTTCCCGGTTATAAATTCACAAACATTTCAATTCTCAGAAGTACTTTTCAATTCGGGGAATTATCCCCTGTCTCAAATTCTCTCAGAAGTATTACAATTGCAAATTGCCGGCAGTTACGTACTACCGGCCTATTCAACAGGGTAGCGGTTTTTCTGCGTTTTCAGATTCAGAAAAAAACCTGCCTGAAACTTATAATCCTTTTTATGGAGGTTGTTTTATGCCCGTTATGGATTTGCACGAAGATGTACAGGATATTATTGAAGTGAGTGAAGAGGAGCTTCTTGATATGCCGGAGACTGCCGGTACTATCGAACAGAAGGTTGCAGAGATCAGGGGTAAAGTTGCTCAGCCGCACATGCCGGTGACCATCTTTGTGGCTGAATTTGGTAAAGACCTGGCACACATGGAGCAGGACAGGGATGCATGGATTGCATGCGGATTCGACTGGGCAGACTTTGACTACTATAAGGAGCTGCACAAGGAGCTTTTCAGGGCAAACTCAAGTGTTGTGGTCAACAGAGAGAATGTTTCTTCTGCGGTACGGGAGTGGCAAAAAGAGCAGGACAATGTCAGAACCGAACGAAACCGCCTGATCGCCGCTGCAAGAATCGCGGTTAAAAGGGATCCAAACCTGCGCAGTATTCTAAGAGAGATCTCTGAGGGCAATTCCAATATGGACAGCATTCAGGATATCCTCTCCCTCTCAAAACTGCTTCTGAATGTGTTGGATACGGTTTCCGGTATCGCTGTCGGTGGGGTTAAAATCGATGAAGAACACCTGAACAGAAAAAGAGAGTGGGCAGGTGAAATCAAACAGATTCTGAACAAAGCCGATGCGCTGAGAAATGTACGGCAGGAGGAGATTGTCTATCGCAACAAGGTAATCATGCTGTGCCGCCAGGCTCAGGCTACTATCAACACGTGGCTTGATGCGGTCTATTTTGATGATCCGGATAAGAAGGCTAATTTTGCCAGTGATTATTTCAGACGATTACGCAACAATTCAAACAGATCCTCAAACAATCAGACTCCCGCAGAACAGCCGATGAATACTGATCTGTAGGGGAAAAGAAGTGTATAGTGCCGGATGCCGGAGGCAGAGTGTTGGAGTAACACCTGAAATTTTTGGGTTCACTGCCGCCTTTGCCCCCCTTCCGGCCTCTTAATCTGTCCTGATGCGATTACACTGCAAGCTGTCCCCCTCCCCCTTTCCTTTTATCCCTCTTTTTATCAGCCTTTTGCTCTCTGATATGTGCAGTGGGCCAATTTGGTACGCAATGGCGGGAAATCCGGCGCTGTGGGTGCCACTTTCGGTGCAGTGGAGGGTCGGTTTGCCTGCAGTGGGTACTGTTTTTCGCGCTGTGACAAGGAAATCCGGCGCTGTGGGTGTCACTTTCGGTGCAGTGGAGGGTCGGTTTGCCTGCAGTGGGCACTGTTTTTCGCGCTGTGACAAGGATATCCGGCGCTGTGGGTGCCACTTTAGGCGCTGTGGAGGGTCGGTTTGCCTGCAGTGGGTACTGTTTTTCGCGCGGTGTCAAGGAAATCCGGCGCTGTGGGTGCCACTTTCGGTGCAGTGGAGGGTCGGTTTGCCTGCAGTGGGTACTATTTTTCGCGCAGTGTCAATGAAATCCGGCGCTGTGGGTGCCACTTTAGGTGCAGTGGAGGGTCGGTTTACCTGCAGTGGGTACTGATTTTCGCGCTGTGACAAGGAAATCCGGCGCTGTGGGTGCAACTTTCGGTGCTGTGTTCGTGAATCATCAAATAACGAATGGCGCTTATTAGAATATTAATGTCGATTACCATCCTGGCGGTTTCACACTAGCTCAAGCCTACCAACTCGGTTATTTCCTGACTGATTGTACCGATGGCCGACCCGGATTTCCTTTGAATCGCCGGGTGAATTCAACTCTTTTTTGTCAACCCCAAGAGTAGAATAAAGAACTCTTAACGAGCTTATGATGGCGATTTTCTGATAGTAAAATCACGAAACCCACTTGTATGCTTTTAAACACACAAGTGCGCATAAAGCATACAACCTGCTCTTTTGCCTTTTTCACCCATGCTTATAACCAATTTTTGTTACAATCGTGGGATAAAAAACATATTTCAAACGGATTGCGGCTATATGCTGATTTGCGGAACACTGTGGAGAAAAGCAGAACCATATAGCCGCTGTTGTATGGTATGCTTGGGAGACTTTTCAAAATTACTTCTACTTTTATACATGTGCGTCTTTTCTTCCTAATAAAAATTTGCCTATTTCTTTCAGCTGGAGCATAGGACGTGCGATAGCTGCCTTTTTTTCATTCCACAAAAGCTATTTATCCCTCAATTTCAATAGTTCATCATCCAAACCGTAGCGGACGACATCGATGGTATTGCTCTGCTGAGAGATGTAGTCGCCAGTCAAAACAGGCAATTGAAACGGGAAGAATGCTGGGTTGTTTTTCAATAATCCAAGGGTGACTTTTCCTTCTTTATCGGCATACAGAGCAGCCTCGTATAAAAGTATTGTGAGGTTCGGTTCACTGATTTCCATCGGTTTGCATTGTTCATAGCAGCCCTTGATCTTGGAATCCTCTAGCACGCCCCATGCGACAAAAGAGCGGATTGTGTATCGGGCATTCCTGGCCACCGTTTCCCTGTCGCCGTACTGCTCTTTGAGGCGGGAGAACACTTGAGCCTGCGTTATCTGATCCTGCAAATTGAAAAGCCTACCTGTCTGTTTTGCGACATTGAACCAGAAGGGATACGATGCAGAGATCACCGCCCAGTGGTACGGAAGCCAGTTTTGAGGACTCTCATTCCGAATAAGTGCGAGAGCATAATCCCTGAAGGGAATTAAATCTTTGTCCGGCGCAAACCATGATGCGAGGATACTAATGGCCATGCCATACGTTTTTTTGCCTCGTTCGCCAGTACCGCCGCTTTGTTTCTGAATTGCTAAAAACTCGTCTAATTCAGCTCGAATCTCTTTTTCATTGAGACCGGCTAACATCATTTTGACGACATGATCCATCCAGTGTTTTTGAATGGTCTGCTTTATACCCAGTTTGTCGTGACGTTTGCTCATTTTTGTGTCCTCTTTTCTACTTTGATCAGAGGCACAATTACTTCCTCGATAGCAACACCTCCATGCCCGACAATTGAGTCGCCCTCATTAACAAATGCATCATTCCCAGTAGCAACTAATGGGAAATATTCGTCAGGCAGACCCGATGGCTGCCATTCCCGTGCGGAGGTAAATGTTGAAGAGATACGTGAGCGCAGTTCCGGTGTTGGATATATGCGAACTCTTTCTCCACGACTCTCTGCAATCGCCCCTTCTGTTGGTCGTCCTTTCCCGCTCGACTCTATGTTGCCGTGGTCTGAAGTTATCCAGATTTCATAGCCATGATTGCTAAGATAATTAATAAGTGAAATCAGGTATTCCCCTCTGCACCATTGGTCTATCTGGTTATGCATGCCTGCAGCTCCGAGCTGCATCCCATGCATGATCTTATCCACTTTATCTATCACCAAACCAACAACCTTGGTTTGTGCCGGGTTGATTAAACTATCCATCGCGACTTCGGCATCACCATCTCCGAGACTGCGTTTATACGCTATATCCATCTTCGAAACGTCATGGCTTTGCCAAAACTGTTTCCACAACTTCTCTTCGCTGTTTGTTGAGTTAATTGAAGACGGGAAATAGATGGGCGGCTTGCCTGAAAATATGGCTTGTCGTGAGACAGACGTAAGCGTAGGTATCCACGCAAACGTTGCTGACTCTCGCAGAACAAGATCACTGTTTTGTTTCTGGATTATGTTTCGAACTGTTACCCATTGATCCAGCGAAAGACCATCTATAACCACCAGCGCGGCCTTTTTGCCCTTTTGGTCTTCTTCAATATATCGAGCCAGGTGTCGCGGTACATGGTGCAACATTGCCGGAGCTGAGGGCGGTAGATTTATCAGGCTGGCATAATGAGTTTCCAACCAATCTGCAAAGATGCCATTCAGCCTCTGGCCTGTTCCACAATAACGTTTTTTATGCTCAACATTGCTCGCCGTATGTATAAGCGATGAAAGCTCCGCCCATTTCATGGCGAACGCAATCCAGTCAGTGTATCTCGAATCCATCGATAAGTCGGCTGCATCAACAATATCAAACAGTCGCGAAATCCTGAGATCCTCGCAGTCTGGTTTGGCTGTTGAAATACCGCTTAAAATCCAAGAGTCTTTCGCTATATCTATGCCGGGCAGGTCGACCGGTGTAAGTTTCCCCTCTACAAATAGGTTATCGATATAAACTCGTATATCCTGATGGTCGAATGGAAGTGCCACAGGCCCTTGGACCTTTAAAAAAGAGGCTTCAGAATCTTCTTTGACCTGTTTATCTTGTTTGAGATTTTCAAGGAATATTGGCCAGCGTTCCTGAATAAATGCAAAAAACTGTTCTGCATCCGGAATAATTTGAGACAGACTCCAGCCTCTAAAATTGCCGCTGCTTTCAAAAACGTCAACCAACCTGTCTGCCAGCATCGCTGGCATTGCAGAATTCCCGTAGTGCAGGCGCAACAAAAAGCGGAAAAGCTCAACTTCTGTGGAAATGAGTTCTGCTGCCACTCCAAATACATGTCGAAGGATAAAATCCTTAGTGGCGTTATCACCCATGCGGTCGGGATTTGTTTTCTTTTGGGCATCAAACAGTGAATCCAGAAGGCTGCGATCAAGCTGCTCAACAACTGGATAGCTCATGTTGGGGAAAAGATCTCCCAAGCTGAAAGACAGCTTCCTTCCGGCCTGAAGCAGGTCATAAGGCAAGACCGTCAATTCTGCGTCCTGTAATCTTAAAATCACAATAAGATCGGTGTGCTCGCCCTGGTCCCAAATAGATCGATATTTTGATTCATAGGCATATCTGAACTCAATCGCGTCATTAAACTCTATGAGATCAAACCCACGGTCTCTCAGCTCCATTGCCAGTTTTTCTTCAGTTAACAGGCAATCTGGATCAGATACCAGCGTTAGTTTGGCAACATTCGGCACAAAATCTACAAGGATGGTGTTTCGCCAGCTCACTTGCATGAACACCACCTCGTACCTTTTGTTCTCTGCCAACACCCTTTTCTGGAATGCAGTTTTACTGTATTTTTAGGATGTGTTCCGCAATTGCACAATGTGCAGCACCTATTTTGTTGTTTTTTTAAACTTGTTCCAGGACGATTCCTGGATTTACAGTCACTTCTAATCCAAATAGGAAATAAACCAGAATTTAACCATCCATTAACTACATAGTATGCATTTCTATTGTGCTCAGATCCGTGATGCGGACTAGTAACTATAATTGGCCCCCTTCGGGGCAAATATGCCGGCAGCTTGAAATTTAAATCAGAATCTGCAGTAAAGAGTACAGCTGGTTCGCTCTTATTCTCTGGGCTATAAAATACCAGTGACTCTTTATTTGCGGTTGATAACGAGAGAAACTGCAAGGCATCAATATTTATTGCCTTCACTGAAGCGATTTCTTTTGCGTACACTGACTCAAATTTCCCAGTTTCTCCACCAGAAGCTGTGTTTCCAAACTCAAAAAAACGGATTTTGCAACCACGGTGGTAGGCAAGTTCAGTTATTTCCCGGATATTTTTAGCGGCTTCAATTGATTGCCAAAAGATAGGGAACAAATTCTTATGTTTGCGATTTATCCTATGAGGATAATCAAAGTAAAAAGGTTCAAAATCAGGGCAGTCTAAAAAGATTTCAAAAAACTCAGAGGGAAAATGTTTCGATTCCTCAATTACGCTGCCAAGCTCAAATTCATTAGCTTTGTTATCGCTAATAACTTTGTTTATTTCACTCCTTCTATAAATGCCTTCTAGCGAGATAACATTGTCATTATCCTTGCATTTGCAGATATTTTCAACTAACTCTCTACAAAAGATGTGGGGTTTTGCAAATAGATCTTTCATGCGATAGGTCCAAGAACCAGGCAACCAAACCTCTTTTATTGTTCCTTCCCAATTCTCTAACAAACCAGCAACCCCATTTGCATGATCTGCGTCATTGTGAGTACAAACCAGAACATCTAAATAATCAGTCCTACATATTGAGCTCATCCATTGTAAGATAGCTGACTTGCTCTTACCTCCATCCACAAGTACTCGCAAATCTTTTTTTTCTAGATAGAAGGCATCACCTTGCCCAACTGGTAAAGCAATAAACTTGCTCATGATTTCTTACTCCAAATATTCAACATTAACAGCGGCCGCATTTCCGGTACTATCTGCCGGGCGGATTTAAGCTCGCTGCGCCATTGTAATTCGTCCTCTTCCAGACGGGCCAGCCTGAACTGTCGAACTTCAGGCAGCCCCAACCGGTCGATGGCTTTACGGCGTGATGCAAAGGCAATCATGCCGCGCTCTTCTTCACGGGCCACTGTAGCGAAATGAGCCTCCTGCATCGTCTCAAAAAGCTCCTGACCGACCTGTTCGGCTGCAGACAGAAGTTTTTCGCCAACCACAATGGACTCATCAGAATCTTTCAGGCTGTCAATGCGGAGATCATCGGTTAACAACTGGTCCCATATATGTCTTGCGGTGGGCATGAACATCTTTCCTTCATTGCTCATGAAAACCGGGAGGTAGCTTCGTCTTGTCAGAGGGATTCTGCTCTGAGAGTCGGCCGGTTGCTCCACAGAAATGCGGATTTCAAAAAGGCCCCACAGACCTGAAACGGTTTTAGGGAGTCCGTTTATAGATACACAAGGCAAAGGCTGCCCGGGAATAAACTGAGGCAGATTCATGGCCAAGCCGCGAATCCGGGCATTTGCAAGTGACAGGAGATTCCCATTGGTTGAAGTGTCTCTGGATTGGAAAACAGCGCTTTGCACCTTTTCACCATCCGGCCATGTAAAATTCCAGCCGAGCAGATCCTTTTCCAGTTTACACTCTTTGGTTTGCAGATAATGCGTTGTCATCTGCTCTATCCAGTGCGGCAGAGGATGGCTGCGCAGTTTTTCAGCTGCCGGTAAGTCCGGCTCTTCAGATATTCCAAAAACAGCACATTGCTCCCGAATCTGCAGCATCTCTTCCTGAAGATTCTGCACTGTCTGATTGACCTCGGTATCCGGATCGGCGTCCTCCATAATGACATGAGTCATCATCTTTTCGATTATCTCTCCAGACAGTGAGGTATCCAGAATGTCGTTGGCTTTATCGATGCCCATTTCATCGAGAATGATGGAAAGCTTGGTTTGAAGCACCTCCCGCACCCGGCCTTCAACTGAGTTTTCATAAACGAAATTTACCGCCCGGACTATTTTGCTTTGACCAATACGGTCAACACGACCGATCCGCTGTTCGATACGCATCGGATTCCATGGTAAATCGTAATTAACCACCACATTGCAGAATTGAAGGTTCAAACCTTCACCACCGGCATCTGTTGCTATAAGAACCCGGGCATTATCTCGAAAATCGCGCTGAGCCATCCGTCGTTCATCCATGCTCATGGAGCCGTTCAAGATGGCACAAGGGATGCCTCGTTCTTCAAGGAAGGTTCGCAGCATTGCCTGCGTTGGAACAAATTCAGTGAAAATCAACAATTTCAGCTGATCGTCATTTTCCTCTCCCTGCAGTTGAAAGATGAGGTTCATCAGCGCTTCGGTTTTCATATCCGGTCCGGCCATTTCTGCAGCCCGGGCGAGATCCAACAGAGCGTTGACTTCCGCCAACTCACTGGTTCTGCCTGATTCATCCACTTCAACCAGCAGGTCCAGCTGCATCTGGCCGTCAAGATCTGGGAAGTCCTCTAACTCTTCTTCGCCAAGGGAGGTTCGAGTCTCTTGCAAATTCTCCAGCACCTGCAGTCTTCGCTCCAGCGTGCAGCGGATGGCGTGAGAGCTTGAAGTGACAATTCGCTGAAGAAGAACCATCAGGAAACCGATATGCGGTTTGCGATCCTTAACCGCACGGTTATAGCCTTCTTTTACGTAGTCAGTGACTGCTTCGTACAATGCCACCTGTGCCGGGTTCCGTTCCAGATCCACACCCAGCGTCTGTGTAGTGCGTGGCCGGAAAAGCGGTTTTCCGTCTGCCGTCACTGCTTTGCGTTTTTCGGTCCGTATTATAAAATCGGATACTCTGTCCCGGGTCACGCTTTCTAAATCAGGGAAAGCCATCGGATCGAGTAAACTCATTAAGCGCTGAAAAGCATCGGATTTCCCTTGGTGAGGTGTTGCCGACAAAAGCAGGAGATACGGTGCCGCCTCGGCAAGCCCTTGCCCGAGTTTATAACGGGCCACCTGATCGGTACTGCCGCCCATTCGGTGGGACTCGTCCACCACAATTAAATCCCATTGGCCCTGGACCAACCTTTCGTAGCGATTCCGGTTGTACGCCTGAATCTTTTCTTTTGACCAGCCTCTGCGGCGTGTCAGCTGTTTGACAGCATCCAGAGTCACGATGGCCTGAGGAAACCGCATCCATGGGTTGTAATCACTTGTATGGTCTGTTTCCCCGCTGATGTACTGACCCGGGCGTTCCAGTCTCTCCAAGGCATCCAGATCGCCCGGGTTAACCAGAGAAAAGGATTCATTGAAATGGGTGTCCATTTCAGCCACCCACTGCATAGCCAGACTCTTTGGAGCCACTACCAAGGTTCGGCGCACCAGCCCGCGTAATTTTAACTCGCGCAAAACAAGCCCGGCTTCGATGGTTTTTCCAAGACCGACCTCATCAGCCAGCAGGTAGCGCACGCGATCGCCGGATATGGCCCGGGATAGTGCGTGGATCTGGTGTGGCAGCGGGATCACGTTGGACTCCATGGGAGCGAGCAACACATGCCCGTCGGATGCGCTGGATGAGCCTTCCAAAACCTCAGCCACTTTGGCCGCTGCTGAGATATAGGCTACCCGGTGGCTTTCTGTTTTCGGATCCCAATCACTCGACAACGGCTGCAGGTCAGATTGTGGAACACGCACAACGGCATCCTGATTCGGCAACCAAACACGACATACCGTCTGCCCCCACAAGGTCTGTTCTTCGATGAGCTTGCAGACGCTTTTGTGAATTGTGCTGTATTTCCATATATTATTCATAGACAACGATCCTCATCGACATAGTCAGAGCCCAGTGACTAAGTCGCTTTAAAATCGACGCCAACTTAGTCACAAGCTTAGTCACTCGACTCCTCCCATATTTTCAAGAGCCTGAAACCGTGCTCAGAAATGACATATTTCTGATTGCTGGCCTTGGGATTTTCAGGGTTTGTCATTCTAACCAAACCTAAAACAATTAACGGATCTAATGCCTTACGCTTAAAATAGGTTCTATTGCTAAACCCAAACTTATTTTGAATCTCGGTCATAGATTTTGGAACAGTGCAAAACGCTATCGTATCGCGTTGACCATCAGAAATTTCATCAATTGAGATTGCTTCAGCGGGGGCGGAAGTTTCTGTGGGCTCTGATTCAGTATTTTGTGAGCCCACAAATTTTTCCCATAAATGGTCCACAACGGCCAGATTTGACTGATCGACCCACTTCAAAAGAACCTGAACAACAAGGTGATCAGCAATCTCCTTGCATTGCTTTGATGTAGCATTGGTGACAGCTTTGATATCGGTAAGAGAAGTTTTGCCGGTTTGACAAGCATAGGCAAAAACCTTGGCATTCACCTCTGAAAGATGTACACCGATGGAGCTCTGAAACAGAACCTGCTCTTCAGATAAGAGTTTTTCTTTGGCGAGAATCAGTTCAAACGTCTTTTCGGATTTATCATTGTTCACTTCCGGCGGAACATTGCCGAGGTCAGCCCAACTTTGGAAAATGGACCGTATCCCGGTGCCAGCCTGATCACTTAAACCAATTCTTCGAAAAGCATTAACAATGGCAGGGTTTCTGACTTCTTTGGTTCCCGGCTCTAGTAGCTCTTCCTTTGTTGCAAAGGCGTCTCCCGGATTCTTAAAAATTGTGCGATCAACGAAAAACTGAACCACAGGCATTCTGGTATGGTCACCATAGTCCTGATGCATGAGCAAATTTATGGCGGATTCTCGGAAAGTTATATAATCTGGCGGGTTATCTCCTCGCCTCATTGTTGATCCATCAACAGAAAATGGCTTTTCACTGATGCGTGAATATTTTTCTAAGAGTCCCAGCCATGTCTGAATCAGGTTTTCTTCAAAAACTTCTCTGTCATCCCATCGTTTTTCTGGAATCCATTCCTCAAACCTTGTGTTTATTCTTTGGTAATCCACAATTGCGCGGGGAACAACTTGGCGCACATATCGCGCTTTGCCGAAAAATAGAACAGCAGCTCTGGTGGGGGTTGTTTTTCCGGAAATTTCTTTCAAAAAGCCCCATTCAAGCAAAAAATCCGCATCGGATAAGGTTTCATGACGCCCAGGATGTTTCTGATTAAAGATATTTCTGTACCACCTCACAGAACCTTCGTCATAAAAGTTGTCAGCTGAAAAATCAGAAAGTGCCTCACTGTCATAGCGCTCCGTTGAAGCATCCCTAAGCAAACGATGAATTTCATCTTGGGTACATTTCACATCACATGCCCCTTTCCGAAGATAGGACCGTGTAATCGTTCCGTTCAAATATACCGGTTTTTGGGTTCTTGATGATTCCGGAATATAAAAGACCAAAAGGTCCTTACTCTCTATGGTGTGCAGATTTTCCTGAACATCGACTGGCTGGTTTATTTTTTCTTTTTGTCTCAGACTGGTAAGGAAATCATTTTGAATCTTGTCTACATCTATGACACCAACAACCTCGAAATCAGAGCCATCCTTTTTTACGCCAAAAACAAGGTGGCCACCTTCCGTATTAGCAAAAGCAGAGACAGATTCATAAGCACTTTTAGGAATTGCTGTTCGGGCTTCCTTAAACTCAACATCCTTCCACTCATGTTGATTAAGAAGCTCTAAAATTTCTTGTTCCGTCACTATTCACCTCCCCCTCGCGTCACCGCCTGATCATACCACATGAGCAGCTTCGGATCTTCCTCGAGCACGTTGTTCGGGATTTTTTCGGCGACGGTGATGATCACTTTATAGTCCCGTTCCTGCCAGGCTTTCTTGAATCCGGCGCGGACCGCCTCAAGTCGGAATATTTTGAGTTTCTTTTTGGCACGTTTGTATTCTTCAAATTCTTTGAGCAGGGCCTTTTCACGGATTTTTTCAAGGTCACCCGCGTTGTTCGGATCGGGCACATACCAGCGGCCTTTAGCTTTAGCGACTAATGCCGGGTCGTCCTTAGCGAGGTTGCGCATATCTTTCCAGTTGGTGGAGAGATAGCTGTGGATCTGTTCTGGAACAGGGCCTTTACCGTCGTAGAGTAGAAAATTCTGTTCGAGAAGGGTGGAGAGTTCCAAACCGACTTCGTTTTTACTCCAGCCACTGATCTCCTTCATGAACAGGGGATTAATATCCTGAAAACTTTGCGGCTTATCACGCAACAGGCTGCGCAGCCATTCGATAGCCGAGGCTTCATTGGAAATAAACAGCGACTGCTGAAGCGGTCTGCCGCCACCGATCATCTTCTTACGATCGTATTCCGCCACTTGCTCAGGAAGGAAATACATGCCGTCACGCTCGGAAAAACGCTGCGACAACCCAAGTTGAAACACCTGGCTGTCGATGGGGACGTTGTAGCCTTTGCGCACATAATAGGCGATCACCTGATCGTACAGGATGCGTGGGTCACGCTCTGGTATTGAGACGAGGTCCAATCCCAGTTTTTTAGTTACTGGGAGATATTTCAAATGAGTACGAATGAAGTCCCAGACTCCTTCTTCGGTCTGAGCTTCTTTTTCGAAACGTTCTTCTAAACCGCCATTGGGTTTGTAGGCTGAGATTACAAGGTCTTGTTTTACGGCTGTTGGTGTTGTCACTGCCTTAAAGCTACCTTGTTTTTTATCCAGGGCCGAAACGTTTGCTACAATAAATCCAGCTTCAGTAAGGGCCGTTTGGATGCTATTCCAAACCGATGCTTTGGTATTTGAAAATTCTACAGTCATCCATCGCCCAGGCTTAAGCACTCGATAGGCTTCTTTGAAGCAGGCGGCCATTAGGGTTCGATACTCTGCAGCGCCCTTGCCTTGAACGGAGTTTTCAATAGCCTCTGGTTCGTTATTCGTCCATACTTTCAACCATGATTCCCACAGGAAGTTAAGTTCTGAATAATTCAAATTAGCTCCAAATGGTGGATCAATGAAAATGTAGTCGTAAGAGTTTTCGGGTTTCTTGAAACAGGATGAATCTTGAGTCGTAATAACTGTATTAAAACTCGAGTTGGCCTTTTTAAGGAGGCTCGCTAAACGATTTATTTTACCCTCCAGAATATATGGCAAAGAGATATCTACAACCTGAGAGCCGATGTAGAGAGTTCCACTCAAATACTGATTTACTTGAGAAAAATGTGTTGGGACATACCGAGAAATTTTTGCGAATCCCTGCACAGCTTGTTGTACTGTGAATAGAATGTATCGCCTAATGTTTTCAGGCAACTCACGAGTTTTTTGATATGCGCAACCAAGTACCCACAATCCCCGCTTGGAATAAAAATGATGCATATGAGTAATACCAATCACATCATTGCGGCGAGTTTCTTTGCCTTCCATTAGACGATTGGTAGGAAAGCTATATGGAATAGCTGAGAACTCAATTTTTTTCAATATTTCAAAGTCCGTTTTATCAGGCTCTTTGGTAAACTTCTGCTTGCCTATCGAGTAATTTATTAAAACTGGAACTTGCTTTGCCTGCTTGATTGAATCTTTGAGGTGGGTGTCGTAATAAGTTACCCATGCTCGGTCCATATTTTTTTTCGATAGAGGGGCGTCACAGGCTGGACAAGAAAATTCTTTGTTCACCCTGTTAGATTCTTGATCAACGGCGGCTTTTGAAAAGACAACTTCCCCCATGCACTCTGGACAGATAAATACATCTGACCAAACCGTGTAATTTATTTTCCCTTTTGTTTTCCCGTCGGTATGATACGTTTCATACATCCATCTGCATTCTTTTTCTACTGCATACAGAATGCCCTTAGCCTCCTTTTCATAAGTCGCAACATCAATAGGCGTGTTGTAATTGTATGCGATAAATGTGGCAGCGGGAGACAAGTCATTTAATACAGCCTTACGAGCTCCAAGTTTCGAGATTGGTTTCCAGACCTTTTTACCATCCTCACCAATCTCTTCCTGAAGGATTGTTCCGTCTGGTTCGACTTGATAACCAAGAGACACCACGACATCCCGATCACCACACATTTGAGCTGCCACACCTGTCATTCCGGTTCCACAAAATCCGTCGAATACAATATCACCCGGTTCTGTGTAATGAAGGATGTAGCGCATAATAGCTTTGTGCGGTACCTTGGTATGATAAGAGTGAGCGCCGTAAATCGGGTCGTTTTTCCCTTCGCTTACATCCGCGGCAAAAGGCTCCCGGTGGTAATGGTAATCCGAAGGTTTTTTCGCTTTCTGGCTTTCCCACTCATCAATAAACTGCCCGATCCATGGATTCGGGCAGGCGGTGTAATACGGCGGATCGCTCAGGTTCAGAATGTCCTCATCTTCACCGATCGGAAAACCTTCAATCTTACGAAATTCCGGATTCTGCAGTTTCTTGCGCAGCTCCTCGGTAAAGTGAGCACGCCGTGCGTCGTCGTTTTCAAATTCCAGACCAAGGCATTTCACCGGCCCGTCATTGAACACTATCTCTTCATCAAAAAGACGCCCTGAACCATCTTTAGCAGGAACCAACTTTGATTTGAAAAGGCTCTCTTGTTTGCTCATTATGATCTATTCTCCAGTATTTGTTTTCCTTTATCTGTAATTCTGTATTTCTGAGTCGGGCTTTTGGGTGAATCTGGCTGGGTCATTTCAACTAATTCATCAGCTAAAGCTGGTTCCAGATAACGCTCACGAAAATTAGCCTGAGATTTTAAACCAAGCATTTGTTGAGCTTTGGTCCGCCCAAGAGCTTCACCCTGCAAAACTTTAAGCAACGCCTCTACTTCACCTGTTACTTCACCTGTTACTTCACCTGTTACTTCACCTGTTACTTCACCTGTTACTTGTTCATCTTCTTTTACTGTTTGGATCAATGATTTTGGATGAACCGCAAAGCGTACTAAAAAAAAGCTCCTATCTTCATCTGTTTCGAAGTGAGGCTCAGGGGAGCCATTTTGGGCTATTGCTCGATTGATTTTTCTAATACCGGTGGAACGCCCCTCTGTAAGTTCCAGTTCTTTGAGGAATTCACCGATTCTACGGTTGCGGTACCGGCGATTGATAGCCCTCCCGGAAGCAATGTCCTCCATTTTTATGGAACGGTCGGGCCCTGGAAAGCTGAGTATTATCAGCTCATCCGGTGTAATGCGCACTTCCACAGGTTCACGGATTTCATAAGATCGGTGATAAATCGCGTTAACCAGAGCTTCTTCAATCGCGGCATAGGGATAATTCCAAATGCGGTCTGATTCTGCTCTGTCAGAATATTTGATGACAGTCTGTTTTAAGTAGTTGCGTTGAATATGGCTGAGAGCATCCCGAATAATGCGATACAAAGGACCTTTGAACTCTTTTTCTTCAAAGATATCCCCTCCAGGGCCATCGGGAAAATAAACAACATCAATTTGTGTTACGGGGAAAAATTTTTCTGGATGCTCGTTGAACATCATCAGGCCAATATTTTTAGGAAATGGCGACTCACTGAGTCCACCAATAATATTCATTTGTCTGCCGATGGTTTCTATTGGTAATTGGCTTAGCTGCTCAGCAAGCTCACTACCCACTTCGATTAAAAACTCCTCAATTAACCGTATTGATAAATCACCAATGGATGCTCTTTGGTTGTAACGATCATCAAAGGGAACTTTGGCAGCAAGCCCGAGTAACTCCTGTCTGTCCTGCTTAATCGCACGCACACTGCTTGATTGTTTACGGATGTAGTAGTCCCATTGATCTTTATTCTTTGAAAGTGTAACTTTGCATTGATAGGGCCTTGTTTCACCACCAGGAACCCAAATAACAATCACATGCCGCTTTTCGATGATATATGGGACAGAAATGGGATGATATATAGGCTGGATGGCTGAATGTCCAAGATTTAATAGCTCTTTTTGGATTTTGTCGATTTGGTTCTGCTCTAATCCGTTTGGGGGAAGAACCGGTATTCCATTTTTTTCTGCAATACCAACCACAATATAACCACCACCAAGATTATGAAAATCGTTGGCAAAGGCACAGATACTGTGGAGAATATCTTCCGGATTCCACCCTTCTTTAAATTCAATACGCTCCCATTCCACAGCGTGACCGTGAATAAGTTCATTTATTGAAATTGGAAGTGCCAGCTTTTTCATCAAATACGCCTATCCTTCCAGCACAATACGAACCTTTGCCTGATCTTTACCTTTTGTAAGTTCGTCCACAAAAGTATTGAGTACACGCTTTAAGTCGTCCGGTGCTGCCGGACCTAAGTCAGAAATCTTTGCAATCAAGTCGCTCTTGTTAATAACAACTTTCTGCAAACCAGCCAGAATAGTTTTCAGCGTTTGCGTAAAATTACTATCAACTACATCCGGCAACTCCTTGGAATCGATAAATGACTGAACCATTTTCTTATCATCATCATGTAAAAGCTCATTGATATGTGCCTGAGTAATTGGGTCTTCTAAGTTATTTAGCAGAGTAACCGTCCACTGCTCCAGCATCTTATCCAACTCATCGTCCAATCGCTGTAACTTGTCCGAACCAGAAATCAGATCAGCTTTTTCAGTCGAGGCATTAAAGCGGCAATGCGGACATATGGGCGAGTTTTTAAGGTCTTGCTCGGTAAGGGCAAAACAGCTTTTCAACCCGGCAAGCCGGTTCTGGTAGTCAGTGAGTTGCTGTCTCGGCATCAGATCGATACCGGCCAGCTTCAGAAGTGTCTGCAGTCGATGGTCTTTCATCAGGGCTGCTTTGCGTTTGTCGTCTTTTACACCGAGCCGGGCTTTTGTGTGGAGTGAAATGTACTCGTTGATAAAGTCTCGTTTCAGACTCTTGAGCTTATTGCCAATATCGACAGAGAAGCTCGTTAGTGCGACGTGCGAGGTACGGAGTGCGTTCTGAAGTTGATCTAAAATATCGCACTTCGCATTTCGCACACGCGCACTCCATTCGTGTTCTGACGGTAATACACCCTCGGCGGTTGAAATCCATGAGGCCGTCGGGCTGTGATCCATGACAAATTCGCGCAGAGCGTCGAGATTATCCAACGCTTTTATTGCTTTTTCATGGGCTTTCACTTCGTCCATGCTGTAGCGGAAATTCTTCAATTTTCCAGGAGATGTATAGGCTTGGAGCGATTCAAGGAAAGTTTTGGCATCCTCCAGTGTGTGGTGCGTGGTGCGTAGTGCGCCGTCTTCACCTCGCACCTCGCACTCCGCACTTCGCACTAAATCTAATCCCCAGAAGGAAAGACCTTCGCGCAGGGTCTGCTGAGTCATTACGATCCGTTTGACCAGCGTTCCTACGGCCTGCTGCAAATCCTGAATAGGTTCATCTTTGCCTTGAGTAACCAGCTGAGCCATTCCCGGTGTCATGCCGAGAAGTTCGAACATGGCCTTGAGCGCGGGGATGTTCCACTCCTTGGGCTGCTCAAGGTGCTTGAACCGGATCAGTTCATCCATGCCGGTTGCCGCAAGCTGCTGCAGTCCGGTGGCGTCGAATTTTTTGCCCGGGATAGATAGGACAATGTCGCCTGAGTAAACCAGAGCGGCTATCAGCACCATTACCCATTCCGGTTCAAGGCGGGAGCCGCCCGGATTCATATATTCCAATCCGTGGTCGTCCTGAATGATCTCGCTCCGGTTGACGACCTGCCCATGACCTTTCGCCTTTACGACATCGAGAATGAAGCGGGTGTATTTGGATTTGTAAGCATCTATTTTTTCACCATCCAGAAGTTCCAAAGCATCTAACACCGCTGTTGCCTGCTTGGTTCGGTTCTGGCCGCCAATTGCCCGGAGTGCATCCTGCGCCGCCTGGGCTCTGTTACTCCCGGTAATCAGGACCGAGAAAAACGGATAGTCGGGTGCCTGATTTTCAAAGTTAGGTGCAAGGCAGACTCCGGCAATGGTGTTGACCAGATCCCGGAAGTTGATGGTTTCATGCGGTGACAGACCTGAAAGGTCTCTGATGGACTTGCCTTTTGCCCATTCTGACATGGATTTGACCCGGCCCTGATAGGTCACCTCAAAGGCATCCGACATATGCTTCTGCAGCCACTGCACCAGTTTTTTTAGAAAACCGTTCGCTTTGGCTTCATAGGTTGCCTTGGCATGACCTGAAGAGGTGCCTGCCAGATCGAGAGCTGCAGCATAGTTTTTCAGTGATGTCTGGAATTCTTCACCGTTTTCCTTTGACGGCTTTAAGCGGAAGAAAACCTCGTCTCGATTCTTTTCGTTAACAAAACGAGATAGTTTATCCGAGGGATCGAAATGTTGAATAAAGTATATATAAAAATCACGTGTAGGTACCGCAGTTGATCTATCGTCAGGAGAACCAAAAAAGAGATAGCCGGTACGAGCTGCTTTGTGATCCTGCCATACCAGTTCATGCTGCCAGATTTTATAGCCGGTCACATAGGTCGAGTCCTGGCATTCCATGACTCGTTTTAAGGCTTCGTAATAAAAACGGTCCAGCTGGGCGTCATCCAAGCTCTCGGCCCGAGTCCTAACCTTTTCGTCATAATCAATATCCTTTGACACATCCAAGTAGAACTGACCACTGAGTCGACCTCTATGATCAGTTTCAGTAGCCGAGATAAATTGACCACTTACAGCCTGACTAATCAGGCGGATTGATGTCTCGACTTCGCCTCTCAGATCCTCTGCACTATCATCACCTCCAAGTTCAGCAATCAGCGGGTCAAAAAGGCAAAGTTGATCTCGTAAAGCCTCAGCAGTCAATCCATTCGGAGACGAAAGACTGCCGACGGTTAGCCTGTGAACACTCAACCCTTTGACTATTCGTAAAGCAAAATCTTTGTTTTTGGCTTTTTGGTAATTTGAATTCACCAAGTTTTGTAATGTATTGCTGCAATCAATAACCTGTTTTATTTCAGGCAATGTGCGGTAAGCTGCATTTGTTGATAGTATTTCCCAATAACTGTCAAAGGCGATCAGGCCGGGCTCGTTGTCCGGGACATCTTTATTCAAAACGCCCTTCATGCTCATGGAGAGGGTTTTGAGGACTTCACGCTTTTCGACAACGGTCACTCTTTCGAAGGTGTCTATATAATCAGGGTGAACCGGAAACAGTCGGACAAATTCATCCATACGCTCGTTCAAGCTACCAAAATATTTGGCAAACGGAGTGAGGTAACCTCTGATCTTTGCCTGTTGCTCTGTGGTTTTCTTTAACAGACGCTCCGAGACCACAAACTTAACATCGTTTCGGGCAATCAGAATCTGCTCGAAACGGTCTTTTACCCGCCGGATACTGTCAGCTACGAAGGCAAATCTCGGGCTGTCAAATATGGCTTCCTGTACACCTGCCATGAAACGGAAGCGAAGGTCCTTACAGACCTCGCCGACTTCACGAAGGAAGTTCAAATCAAGAATAAGCTCCTGATCCTTTCGTGTTCTGAGATAATCCAGCAGTTCATCGACCACCAGCAGGAGGCCTTGCTCAGGAAATACTTCACCAAACTTGGCCATCATGTCTTCAAAAGCCCGTTTATGGCTGGTAATAGTTCCCGAGTCCGGGAAGACGTAACTGACACCCATGTTCTCGAGATGCTCTTCCAGTTCTGCCACCAGAATATCCCTGAGTGACATAGTCGTTGCTCCGATTTCGGTGCGGATAACCTTGAATTTACCGGCGATCTTGTCTGCTTCCGCTTTAACGCTTTTGTGGTTTAAGCTGTTGAGCAGAGAGGCATCGCCAGCAACACTGGAAACGACAGACATCAAGTGCGACTTACCGGTACCGTAATTACCGACTACCAAAATGCCTTTATTATCTACCGGCTGTTCAAACTGAAGTTGAGGGATTACAAGGCGAACCATTCGATCTGCCATTTCATCAGATACCACATAGGTGTTAACCAGCTGTTGGGCGGCACTTGTTTTGTCAGCATCGCGCAGCTGAACGATCGTTTCTATCGGGTCAAATTGGATTAGCTCTCCGTATTTGAGTCGCCCCGTGCCTGGGGCTCCCCCTCCGGGCGCTCCTGCGGAGCGTCCAAATTCCCTATCCTGTGAATTCGTCATATCTGTTCATCCTCGCCTGACTCTATAAAATCTACTGTTGTCTCGCCGTTCATGCTGACAACCAGAGTGTCTGTTAAATCGTAACTTCTATATTCGCGGTGACCTGGCTCCGCATAGGTCAGCTTTCCTTTTTCAATGTTGCCATTCCAAGAGGCTACAACGGTTAAATTTCGGGATAGTCCCTGCAGCAGACGCAAAGGATCCTGCTTGAGTTCAACATCAAAAAGGATCTCAATATTATCCAGAAAAACCTTATCCCCGTTGCCGTTGACTGCCTGCGCCAAAATTTCGGACAACTTCAATTGTCTTTGCTTCTCAGTTAATTCAAGCAGCTCTTTAGAAAGGCGCAGGTTGATATTTATTGGCTCGGCGTTATGCAGTTTTGCCAAATTCTGAACAACAGAAGTTTTCCCAGAACCACTTTTCCCGACAATCAAAACAAGACGGTGGTATAGCTCTTCCGCTGCTTTGAGTGATCGTGTCACTTTACTTTCTATTGGCTCTGCCATTCATTGCTCCTATTTGTGACCACTATATTTGTCCGGTATTTCATCGATGATATGCGTAGCCGCGGTACCCGCTTCCACCCTGGTTTTTTACCCAAGCACGATGCTTGGGTCTTAATGGGCAAGTTTTTTCTTTTATTCTCTTTGCACACGTATCTTATCATGGTTGCAGGTATAATCCCAAGCATTTCATACAACGTTCAGCCGTATACCGAAGTTACGCCTATAATACTGTAATTTTATTGCCTGTCGAGCGAGTCTTGATCAGGCGATAATTTTAGCGACCACCAATTCCAGTGTAATTTTGGCATGCGGCTGTTGTGCCTTTTTACCAGTTTAACTACCTTAGTGTTCTTTTTACATTTTGCCTCCGAAAGGCTGTTTCCGCATGGAGTCTTATTCTTTACCGTGCCGGTATCTATTTTCCTATTTTCAAATTTAAAGGAAGTCAGCATCCAGAAAAGAGTGTTGTAATCAGTGCAAAACCGAAAATGAAACATATTAAGCAAAATTTGGCTGTATTATAACTTTATTTCACCTTCATAAACGCTGAATCAAATTTAGACATAAAGAACAGTTTCCTTATTACTAATATAGAATAACCTTGCACTCCGAGCAATTCAGACTTTTACTTAATATTTTTACATTTTACAGCAAAAAGAAAAATGCTGTTAATTATGAAAATAGTTATGTTAAGAAAATTCTAAAAATCTTAATTTTATCTTTCATTTTCGGAGTTTCCATTCCTTTTCCCCTGCACTCTTATTTCCGCCCACGTTCCTGCAAAACTGGTAATTATACACAACAGCTTCCATTATGCCCCTCAGCATAATGCAAAACCACAATCCAAATTCACCTAATCCCCTATTATCCAACTATACCGAATCTCAAAACACAAAACATCCTCTCTCAAGAGCACCCCACTAAAACGATTAAACCACACAGTAAAAACATATCTCTTCGCGGACGGAATCTGAAAGCAGGCTGGCAAAATGGAATTTTTCATGCGGTACAGAATTCGGCCACTTTTAAGGATGAAGTTGAAAGGCTTTCATCATCCACTAAAAATGATAATATACTATTGATAAGCGGAGTGTCAAGAGATGAATTTACAAATCTTTTCACTGAAAGTCAGATCAATTTTGGTCAAAGTTTTAAGGTTATTATAAGAAAAGACAACCTTGTGTAGTTCACCTTTCCTCTGGGCTGCATCAGGGAGTGGAAAAATCGATTACACGGGTCTTTTTGGTACTATCAATTTGAATTCTAACCAAAGCATTTGCCTTAAAGAAAAGGTCTGGTGTGACAAATGCAGCAGCAGAGCTGAGAAGGAAGATTCTTGCATTATTTTCTTTTGTAAGATATCTTCTATATTATATGTTTGTATGCCTGTTCAATGCCGGTAACCTATTGTTTTAATCAACTGTTTACTGCAATAAAACGCCTGAACAAGTTGGTTTTTATAGCAATCAATAGTTCGAACCGGGGTCATGGAAGTCAAACAATCTAACAGTCAGTGGTGTTTAATCTGAAACAATGTAAAATGGATAGTTACACGTTTTATCCAAAGGTGGCCACGTCATGAAATACGCAATTCTTCTTACTCTTATTATCTCACTTGTCCCCTCCCCCATGAAGGCTGCACCGCCGTTTCTAAGATAGTGGGTATAAGATGTTTTTGGGGCTAAAGGCTTCATATTGCGTCACCCCCTACCGGCACTGTCTTAAGTGTAAGTTATTCAGGGGGGACGCACAGGTATTTGTGGTAGCAGGATGGAGATAAACAGCTTTTCCTCATCTGTTTACCACGACTCTTTTTGGTGCCCCCTACACGCCCTTTCACTTGGCAATACTCGAGTGGGGGGTTACCACCTTCGCCTCGGGCGACCCTTCAATATAAGCTGGAATTCCAAGCAAAATACAAGGCTACAACAACAGATGTTTATGGGGCTAAAGGCTCCATATTGCGTCACCCCCTACCGGCACTGTCTTAAGTGTAAATGATTCAGGGGGGACGCACAGGTATTTGTGGTAGCAGGATGGAGATAAACAGCTTTTTTCCGTCTTTTTACCACGACTGTTTTTGGTGCCCCCTACACGCCCTTTCACTTGGCAATGCCACAGTGGGGGGTTACCACCTTCGTCCCGCCGCCGGCGGGACGACCCAAACATAAACACAAAACTTAACATATG